>JBKJMK010000128.1:0-5795 GCA_046596005.1 Usitatibacteraceae bacterium
GACAGACGGCGTGTTTCGTCCACGTGTCATGGTGATTGACACCACGGATTCCGCGATTTGGATTGATGGTTCGCTTTCACTGGCCAAAGAGGCACTCGACCTGAAGGCTGTGGTCACGCCAAAAGACTTTAGCCCGCTAACGCTGCGCACACCCTTGCTGGTGCGCGGCACCTTCGCTGATCCTGTGGTGTCAATCGAAAAAGGCCCACTGGGCCGCAAACTGGCAACCTCGTTTCTGCTGGCGCTGGTGAACCCGTTGGCTGCGCTGTTACCGTTGATTGATCGGGGTGATGCCGACGCCGCCAAGGCTAACAGCGTCGGCTGTCAGGCATTGACGCAGCGGGGCAATGCGCGGCGTGCGGCTGTCGCACGCTAGTGCACGGCAACGCGGAGAAAAAGTTGGTCTTGTGTGCGGCAGCGCACTGAAGTCAGCAACGCATACCGATACGCTCTTGAAATAGGTGGGACGATATCGACGTCGCGCAGTTTCATTCGTGATGAGCTCAAGTCGTTTGTGCCTTTTATTTTCCACTCACTACCCAAAGGATCCTTATGAAAGTCTCAATGTTGTTGTCGTCTTTGCTGGTGGCGCTGGGCCTCGCTGCTTGCGACAGACCTACCGTTGTCAATAATCCCGTACCAGTTGCGGTGCCGGTGCCGACGCCCGTCCCGGTTCCCGTTGCTGTGCCAGGCCCCGCAGGTCCACAAGGCGCACCCGGCGCGCCCGGCGCAACCGGAAGCGAAGGCCCCAAGGGTGAGCCTGGCAAGCCTGTCGACCGTACCACGGTGATCGTGACGCCGCCCCCGCCAGCACCACGCAACTAAATTCATCTAGCCACAACTTCAAGGAGAAATTTATGAGTATAGGCACCATATTACTGATCGTTTTGGTTCTCATGCTTGTTGGGGCGCTTCCGAGTTGGGGACACAGCAAAAGCTGGGGTTACGGCCCCAGTGGTGGATTGGGTTTGGTGGTGCTGATCCTCATCATTCTGCTGGTATTGGGCAAAATTTGAGGGCTGGTTTCGACTTCGGGTTCAGGCGGGTACATCCGCGTCTGAACCCATTGTTGATTATCTTGTTGTTGGCACTTACCGCCTGCGGTGAGACGGCCAAGTTGCCGATCGCGGCCGGCATCGGCCCACGGCCAACGCTGCCACCGCCACAGCAGACGCTGATTCCGACCGTAAACATCGCGCCCGCCAAAGGCTGGTTGCCCGGCGCGATGCCGAGTACTGCGCCCGGTACACGGGTGGCGGCTTTTGCCAGTGACCTCGATCATCCACGCTGGCTTTACGTGCTGCCCAATGGTGATGTGCTGGTCGCTGAGACCAATGCGCCGCCCAAGCCTGAAGACGGTAAAGGCATCAAGGGTTGGGTGATGAAAATGGTGATGAAAAGGGCGGGCGCTCGCGTGCCCAGCGCCAATCGCATTACGCTCTTGCGCGACACCGATGGTGACGGGGTAGCTGACCTGCGCACGGCGCTGCTCGAAGGGCTGAATTCGCCCTTTGGCATGGCATTGATCGGTAATGATCTTTACGTTGCCAATTCCGACGCCGTCATGCGATTCCCCTATGCCCTCGGCGATACACGCATCACGGCTTCTGGCGTCAAGGTAGTGGATTTGCCGGCTGGCCCGATCAACCATCATTGGACTAAAAACCTCATCGCCAGCGTGGACGGCACCAAGCTCTATGTCACGGTGGGATCAAACAGCAATGTAGCTGAACGTGGCATGGAGGCGGAGGCAGGGCGCGCCGCAATCTGGCAGGTGGATGTCAAGAGCGGCGCGCAGCGGATATTCGCATCGGGATTGCGCAACGCGAATGGCCTGGCCTGGGAGCCGCAGAGTGCCATATTGTGGACAGTGGTCAACGAGCGCGACGAACTCGGCAGCGATCTGGTTCCTGATTACATGACTTCGCTGCGCGACGGGGGTTTCTATGGTTGGCCCTACAGCTATTACGGCCAGCATATCGACGAACGGGTGAAACCCCCGCGGCCAGATTTAGTGGCCAAAGCGATTGCACCGGACTACGCCCTGGGGGCGCACACGGCTCCACTGGGCCTGGTATCTTCCGCCGGCAATTCACTCCCCGCAACGTTCGCCAATGGCATGTTCATCGGCCAGCATGGCTCGTGGAACCGCCGACCACACAGCGGCTACAAGGTGATCTTCGTGCCATTCGAAAACAGCAAGCCAAGCGGTTTGCCCGTCGATGTGCTGACAGGGTTTCTCAGTGATGAGGGCACCGCCTTCGGTCGGCCTGTCGGTGTCGCGCTCGACAAGAAGGGTGCCTTGCTGGTGGCGGATGACGTGGGCAATATCGTCTGGCGCGTGAGTGCTGCGCGCTGACGATGGTGAAATATCTGGACATGGCCTGGGATACCTTGCTCAGTGTGGTGTCCGCCAGCGCAGGTAAAGCGGTGATGGATCGTTTTGCGACAGTCTGATTTCGTCAACAACAAATGAGAAACAAGCACTGGCGCGGCTTAGCGGGCATAAAAGCGTTGAAATCCGCGCCAGTGCTGGAGTTTTCAAGCTGGGGACTTTTAATAACCTCGTCGTCCCAGCGTAGGCTGGGACCCAGTCCGTCCAAGTGTTTAAAAATACGCTGGAACGACGAATTTTTGAGGTTAATAGAAGCTCCCAGTTGGGCACTTCTCAAAACCCCATATTTTCGCTCGCATCGTTTTCGATGACTTTTTTGTCGGGAAATTGAAGGATTAGTTTTTCATTGGAGCATTTGTCGCGACATAGCGTCGGAACATGCATCAGTCAAAACGTGATGACTAGTTGATGATTTGCGTAGCGTGTTTCGGTGTCACCCGCGAAAAAGCCAGTGCCGCGTCAAGCGTATCCATAAACTCGCCGACTTTGATGGGTTTGGTGACGTAGTTGAAGAAGCCGACTTCCAGCCCCTTGGCGATATCGTGGGGCATCGCATTGGCACTCAGCGCGATGATGGGAATGTGCGCTGTCGATGGATCTGCGTGCAGAATTCTCATCGCGTCAATTCCGCTTATGCCGGGCATGTTGATGTCCATCAGAACTACCGACGGCCGATGGAGGTGAACAGATTCGATACCGAGTTTGCCATTTGCAGCGGTGACCAGCTTAAGGTCGGCACGGCGCCCGATGAGTTGTCTGACCAGCTCCAGATTGGCCGGATTGTCTTCAACATAGAGTACCGTGCGCGGTGCCGCCCCATCGGGCAACTGCTGCTGCGTATGCGGGATATATCCAACACCCGGCAAAGCGAGCTCCGGTGCCGTTGTCATCTCTAATTCGATCCAAAACACACTGCCCTCACCTACCGTACTGTCAGCGCCAATGGTACCGCCCATTGCTTCCGCCAATTGCTTGGACACGACCAGGCCGATGCCCACGCCATCCTCGGTGCCAGCTTCCTGGCCAAGCCGATTGAATGGCTGGAAAAGCTGGGATAGTTGTTCCGCAGTTAAACCTTTGCCTGTGTCGCGGACGCAAATGCGAATCCTATTGTCGGGCCTCAATTTGCACTCGATCGACACCGCGCCGCCCGGTTTGTTGTATTTGATTGCGTTCAAAAGCAGGTTCATCAAAACTTGTTTGACTCTGGTGCGGTCAGCCCTGACAAAGCAGGGAATTTCAAATTGCGGAAACACAGTGCGGATATGCCGCCTTGCTGCCTGCGGCGCGATCATGGTTTGGCATTCAGCCATGACCTCGGCCAGGGAGACCGGCTCCTGCGACAATGTCACCTTGCCAGACTCAATGAGTGCGCGATCAAGTATCCCGTTGGTCAGTTCCAGCAGATATCGTCCTGCAACGAGAATCTGCTCGAGGTTCTGTTTTTGGGAGGCGGGCGGCGGGGGAACGCCGGATTCGATGAGCTGCGCGAAACCGAGGATCACATTGAGCGGGGTGCGCAACTCATGGCTCAGTTCCAGAAGAAAATTCGATTTGGCCAGGCTCGCCTTGTCGGCCGCCGCTTTGGCATTTGTCAATTCCACTTCCACGCGCCTGCGCGCGGAATTATTCGTGCCAATCAGCAAATAGCCGATGATTTCGCCTTGATCGCCGTATAGCGCCGAGATTGATACGACGGCGGGAAAGCGACTGCCGTCTTTACAAATATAGGTAAGTTCATAGATGTCTTCCAACCCCTGCGACGCCTTGCAGGCCAAGGCCTCAAAACCCGGTTCAATCGTGGTTTTAAGTTCCAGGCTAAGCGCCTCCGCGCGCGCCATCACGTCGTCAAGATCGTGTAAATCACTCGGGTTGATCTTGTCTACAACCTCGGCGGCCATGTAGCCCAACATGCGCTCAGCCCCGGCATTGAAAAATTTGATGATGCCGGTCTGGTCGGTAGCAATAATTGAGAAGTTGGCACTACTGAAAATAGCGTTTTGCAAGGCCACCGCTTTGAGCGACGCTTCCCGGCCTCGGTCGTCGCTGACGATTTCCGCCGTTCCGGCGATATCGCCAGTGGCAGTCGGGTGTTCTGTTTTGTTCATGGCCTATCTTGGAATAAAGTGCGTGGTGGCTTAAAGGCAGAAAAAGCCTGCAGGATTTTCGATAAACCATCGAGTCTCCCCATCAGAGCTACCTTTGAATTTCAGCCGGTTTGCCGATTATCGTGCGGCAAGCCCGGAAGCCGCGCGCAACACAAAAGTGCGTGTCATGCGCGTTGGATAAAATGGGTGCTGAAGCCTCTGGCTCTTACAGTCACACCAGCGTTTTTACAACGTAGCACAGCGCCTATTGTCTGATTTGTAGGCCAAAGACTGAATATGGTGTAGTCATCGCCGCGTGAGTGCACGCTTATTGCGCGTGAACCGGGCTTTGAAACAGACGGGAAATTTGCTTCCTGGTTCTCGCTCACGATTTAGGATCCCACGTGTAGGAATAGTCCGACCCGGCATGTCGGGTTTTGCTGCTACCGGCAAGAACCCAATATCACTATTGTGTATGCCTTAGCTCAATTGCCTTTAGGGAGAAAGTCGTGCGCGCTGTCGTTTGTATCAAGTCCATACGATCCGGTTGGTCAAGCGTCCTGCTTTCCGCATCCACGGCGCTGATCGTGGGCCTCGCGGGCTGTGCGGCGATTCCGCAGGTCACGGCAGATACGTTGCCGACGACGGTGCAGACTTCAAAAATGGAGGGTGCACGCGGGCCGTTGTCGAGCCGTCAAAGCAAGGCGATTCTGGCTGATCTAAGTAGTCGCAGCAAGGAGACTGGAATCTTCGAGCGCCATCTTGCGCTGGAAGAAGCGATAGCAGGCAGCCCGCTGACGGTGAGTAATCGCACTACCTTATTTCAGGACGGCGAATCGACCTACGTGGCCATGTTCAAAGCGATCGCCGCCGCCAAAGACCATATCAATGTCGAAACCTACATCATCGAAGACGATGAAATTGGCAAAAAATTTTCCGACGCGTTGATTGAAAAGCAGAAACAGGGCGTAGACGTCGCGTTGATTTACGACAGCGTGGGTTCGTTACAGACGCCCAAAGAATTTTTTCAGCGGCTCAAGGACAGCGGTATCAAGACGCTTGAATTTAACCCCGTCAATCCGTTGGCGGCAAAGAAAGACTGGCAGGTCAATCAGCGCGATCACCGGAAACTTTTGATTGTTGACGGTCAGAGTGTGTTTCTTGGCGTCACTTGCGCGTTTACCTGACGATCCGCTGGAATAGACGCTGCTAATGTTGATGCCGCCCAGAAACACACTCTGACCGTCAACAATCAAAAGTTTCCGGTGATCGCGCTGATTGACCTGCCAGTCTTTCTTTGCCGCCAACGGATT
>JBKJMK010000357.1:0-4256 GCA_046596005.1 Usitatibacteraceae bacterium
TCGTGAAATCGCTTTTGTTTTGTGGTTTTTTCGTTGGATACCGAATGATTTTATGGGCGGTACCCAATCCGTACGTGAATAAGGCTGCCGATATGCTGCGTCGCGTGTTTAACGCCCTGTATGACAAACTGCTCTCGCGCCTGGGGCTGGCGCTGCTGGCACTTGCATTGCTGGTGAATATCGGCGCATTGCTGGCAGTGGATACCGGCGTCAGACGGGTGGAGGAGGCCGCTAGACTAGCCGTGGTTTCGCGCAATGTGACGACCGAAATCCTCGCCGTTCAATCCATGCTTTACGAAGCCGAGAGTGCTCAGCGCGGGTTTTTGTATACCCAAAATGACGCATATCTACAGCCGCTTGACGAAAACGAAGCCCAAATTACGTTGCGGTTCGCAAAATTGCGCGAGATGGTCATGGACAATTCTGTCCAGCAAAAACGGCTTGACCAAGTGCGCAAGATTGCAATGGAGAAATTAATCGGTCTCAACAAGACGATTGCTATCCAGAAGATGGGACAAAAAGATGCCGCGCGCGCACTCGTGATGAGTAATCAGGGTAAAAAACTGATGGCGGATATTGACGCGCAAATTCTGCAATTTCTGTCCCAGGAGGCGCTGGTACTTCAAGAACGAATTCAGAAGGGTGCGGGTATCCAGTTGGCGATTCGCTGGGGATTTGCGGCAATCCTGTTTATAAATGCGCTGATGATATTGGCGTGCGCTGTCGCTGTCATGCGTGGTATGGCCCGCGAACTGGACCGTGATCGCGCAGATTTGGTGCAACACGATGAACGCGAAGCTGCAGAGTTGGTGCGACACGACGAACGCGAAGCAGTAACTGCGGCCGAAGTTGTTGAACGCGAGGCGGAGCTGCGGGCGTTAACCGTGCATCTGTTGCGTATCCAGGAAGAAGAGCGCCGCCACATCGCTCGCGAACTTCACGATGAACTCGGCGGCACCCTCTCGGCGATAAAACTCGACATCATTATGGGACGCGATGCGGCCTCCAAACGTGACGACGAAAAATCTGTCGCCCGATTGCAGCGGGCAGTCGCCGCCATCGATAGCGGCATTCAGTTCGTTCGCCGCTTGATCGAAAACCTGCGCCCAACCCTGCTCGACAATCTTGGCTTCGAAGCGGCGCTGCGGGAAATGACCGAGCAGTTTTGTGAGCGCACCAGCATAAAGTGCGTCGTCTCACTACCCGAGGGCGAATTAAATCTGACATCCGCACAATCCACAACACTGTATCGCGTCTGCCAGGAAGCGCTGACTAACGTCATGAAATACGCCAAGGCGAAGCAGGTGACCATCACCCTGACCAGCGAAGGCTCGCTAGGAAAACTGATGATCACTGACGACGGCGTGGGCCTTGCCGCCACCAAACAACACCGTTCCATGTCGCATGGTTTGCTGGGCATGCGCGAGCGCATGGTCGCGCTAGGTGGCACTTTCGATATCCGCGGCGCGGCTGGCTGCGGCACCACACTGACGGCGACTTTTCCGGTCGTTGAAAAGGAGCAAGGCGACCCCGCGTAGCAGGGTACTTCATTGTGTTGGCCGCTTAAAAAGGTATTCGTGCAAGCTGGGCCGTCCTCGCAACTGCGATCGCCCTCATTGCCACTTTCCTTGCAGATACGCACTGACCGTTGTCCTGGTCCGTCGTTTCGCGTTGGTTGTTCGCTGGTAATGGTGCCTCGATATCGCGTCCGCAATAGTCCTACATTAAATCCGACGCTTGTCCGATAACGACGGCGAGCGGGGCACCGTACGATGCTTGCATGCACTCAACTTCACGGGGCGGCAGCATGCAAAACATGAAATATCTGACCGTACTAGCGGCAGTCACACTGTTTGTCGGGATTGTGGCGATTTTACTTGCGGCGAACCCTGCCGTTATCCTGCTTGGCAAAGTCGCGATCGCGGCAGGGCTCATTATATTTGCTGCCACCTTGACGACTTACGTGATGATGCAGAGCTTCGCTGCGCACGCACTCCGCAATGAAGGTTTTCGCTGGCACTAGAAAGTGTTGACGGCTTGGCAACAATCGGGTCTCCACGTCGTGTGCCGCACCCCATCAAGCATTACTTTTAAAGCATTTACACCCAAGGAAGGAATATCACCATGAAACAAGTCATCATTTCCGCGATGGTCGCATCGACCCTGTTGCTCGGCGCATGCGCCACCGGTACTGACAGCCGCACGGTTTATGTCGAAGACACCGATCGAGCGCAATTTGGATATGTCGAAAACATCACCTACGCAGAAGGTAGCGGCAGCACCACAGGTGGCGGCGCCATCGCGGGCGGCATCATCGGTGGCGTGATCGGGCATCAGATCGGTAGCGGTCGCGGCAACACCGCAGCGACGGTCGCCGGTGCGGTGGGCGGTGCACTGATCGGCAATGAAGTCGAAAAGAATCGGAACGTCACTGACCGCGTTCAAATCACCGTGCGTCTCGATAGTGGTGCCCGAGTGTTCTATACCCAGGAAAACCCGCGCGACTTTCGTAATGGTGATCGTGTCCGTGTCGAGGGTGGCCGCGTATTTCGCAGCTAACCGGTCATACGATAAGCCGTGTCCATCGCGTGCCTGACACAGGTGGGCGATACAGTAAACGGGCGCAAGCCCACATTCAAACCATTCCACCGGAGTCTGATATGAACTGGGATCAAATCGAAGGTAACTGGACGCAAATGAAGGGCAAAGTAAAAGAGCAGTGGGGCAAACTCACCGACGATCACCTCGATGTCATCGCGGGGAAACGTGACCAGCTCGTCGGCAAGATTCAGGAGCAGTACGGTTACACGAAAGAGCGCACCGAAGAAGAGATTGATCGGTGGGCGAACGAAGATAAATCACCGTACGTCGAACGGCCGAACAAGCATTAATCCATCCAGCCGACCCTGAACGTCTATTGGTTCGGGGTCGGTGATGCAATCAAACGATGTACGTTCTAGCACGACAAACCTTTTTCACTTTTTCCACCACCTCACTCAAAGGAACAAACATGAACATGAAACCAATCAACGCTTTACTGGCAGCGGCGCTTTGCACCATTGGCATTTCGGCACACGCCGCAATCACCAAGGCTGAGCACAAGACCGCCGTGCAAAACGCAGAGATGTCGTATAAATCTGCGAAAACCACCTGTAGCGCTCTGGCCGGTAACGCCAAGGACGTGTGCCTCGCTGAAGCCAAGGTTGAAAAAACCTACGCCATCGCGAAAACCGATGCCGACTACAAGAACACGGCGAAAGCCACCTATGACGGTCGCAAATCCGTTGCTAGCGCAGAGTACGACCTGGCCAAAGCCAAGTGCGGCTCCAAAGCCGGCAACGACAAAGATGTCTGCATCAAGGAAGCCAAAGCGATTGAAGTACGCGCCCAGGCCGATGCCAAAGCCGGTACCAAGGTCAGCGAAGCTCGTGCCGATGCGTCAGACGCGAAACGTACCGCCGACTACAAAGTTGCCATCGAAAAGTGTGATGCTTTTAGCGGCGACACGAAAAGTGCTTGTGTGAAAGAAGCAAAAGCACGCTTCAACAAGTAATTCTTTCTACTTCCTCCTCGTGAGGCCATACGGCTTCACATTCTGCGGGCCCGTGAGGCCCGCTTTTTTTGGATATACGGGCAGATGTCAGCTTCGTCCTACACGGAAATCGGCTACGCAGCGATAACGCGTGAAGCGATGCCTGTCGATAATAGGTGAAACTAACGAAAGGAATAGTCATGAAAAATTCTTTTACTTCTCGTCCGTTAATTGTCGCAGCGTTCATCAGCGTTTTGGTGGCCGCCGCAGGCTGCGACAAGTACACCGACTCTGGGCAAACCGTCGGACAAAAACTCGATAAAGCGATCGACAATACCAACGCAAAGATCGCAGCTGCCGGCGACAAAGTTGAGAAAAAAGTCGATCAGGCTGGGGCTGCGGTCGCGAACGCCGGTGATTCGATTTCCAAGACCACCGGCACTGCGATCAACAAAGCGGGCGATGCGGTTTTTTCCAAAGTCGACCAGGTCGGCGTGATCGTTGACGACTCTGCAATCACGGCGTCGATCAAGGCGGATCTATTGAAAGATCCGGGCCTTAGCGCGCTCGGCATTGAGGTCAACACCGTGAAAGGCGAAGTCACGCTGAAGGGTGAAGTCTCAACAGAGGTTCGTAAACAGCGCGCCGAGGGAATCACCCGCAACATCGTCGGTGTGGTCAAAGTGGATAACCTGCTGAAGGTTAGCGGAACGTAGCAGCAGAT
>JBKJMK010000373.1:0-9034 GCA_046596005.1 Usitatibacteraceae bacterium
CGTTTCTCGCTTATCAGGGATATGTCGCGCTAAAGCTTTGGTGGTGGGACGAACACAACCCTGCCACAACAGCGTTCATGGACGCGCGGTTGGCCATCATGCGCGAGAAAAACCCGATCGCAAAAATTGAGCAGCAATGGGTCGCATATGAAAAAATTTCCAGTCATCTCAAACGCGCCATCCTTGTGGCGGAAGATGACAGGTTCGTTGACCATGAGGGCTTCGACTGGGAAGGCATTCAAAAGGCAATCGACAAAAACCAGAAAAAAGGTAAAGTCGTCGCCGGAGGATCCACCATTTCCCAGCAACTCGCCAAGAATCTCTTTTTGTCAGGTGAGCGTTCCCTGCTTCGCAAAAGCGAAGAGGCGATCATTACGATGATGATGGAACGGATCCTCGACAAGCAGCGCATCCTGCACATATATCTCAATGTCATCGAATGGGGGGATGGCGTGTTTGGTGCAGAAGCAGCCTCACGACATTATTTTGGCGTCTCTGCAGCGCAGTTATCCCAGCAGCAAGCCGCGCGGTTGGCGGCAATGGTGCCTCGACCGCGTTTTTACGATAAAAACCGCAATGCTCCCTGGCTGCAAAAGAAAACCCAGATCATTCTTGATCGCATGCCGAGAGCCCAGCTGCCATGAGGAGAAACCATGGAAATCGTTAGCTGGATTTTTTTTGGACCGGCCAAACTGGTGGCCGCGTTTCCCTATGCAGGCGGTTTGATTGCAGTTGCATTGATCAGCGTTCAAGCCTGGCTTTCGTGGAACAGGGGAACGCTGCTTAAGCGCGAATTTTTTCGCGAAGCTCCGGTTTTCGCTGGTTTGCTTTGGTTGATATTTAATCTCTATGAACTTCAGCTCGGTGCCACGATTGCGCAAAAAAATCGCGGCGACACACTGCGGATCGACTTAACCATCCTGGTGCCCATTTTGTACGTTTTGACTCTCGCCGCGATTCTGTCGATTCGCGGGCAACTGCACAATAAACGCGCAAAGTAGCAATACGAAGCACAAGCGCCATTAAGCGATGTCGCTACGGGCAAATCGCGTCTATCGGAAGGGACGATCCCGACGGGGCTTATGGGGGCCGCTTGGACGCGAATGTGATCGTCGATGCGCTGAGATTGAAGTCGTCATAAGAATAATCCGACCCGGCAGATTTGAGCCGAGACCCAAATCCATCCGGATCGGAATCCAACAATTGCCTTGCGAGTTACGACTAGCCCATCGGCTTGATAAGCGGCGTGATCACCGGGGTGACCATCGGCGCTGGCCTGACGGCCATGGGTTTCGCAGCGGCTTTCTTCTTGGGGGCAGCTTTTTTGGCTGGTTTCTTTTTGGGAGCAGCCTTTTTCTTGGCGGCCGGTTTTTTCTTCGCGGCTACCTTCTTTTTAGCAGCAGGTTTCTTCTTTGCTGCTGGCTTCTTTTTAGCGGCCGGTTTTTTGGCTGCTGGCTTCTTTGCTGCTGGCTTCTTTGCTGCCGGTTTTTTGGCTGCTGGTTTCTTTGCTGCCGGCTTCTTTGCTGCCGGTTTTTTGGCTGCTGCCATGATGAAACTCCTTTCGATGGTTGGACCGAATTGCTTGTATATAGCGCCGCGATGGTTTGCAGCACTACCAAGAATTCATTCTGTCGAACGATTGAGTTGCGGCAACTTCGCAAACTGGCTTCAGTAGCAGAGCAACCTCACTCAACCCGGATTGCTTTCAGCACACTAAAATAAATTAAAACAAGTGGGCCAACGACAACACGAGCACTTGGTGAAGCGGATTCTATTACAGAAATTTTTTAGAACACTAGTTTTAGCGCGTGTCAAGAGTGGTTATTTGCACGTGCGATTTGCAAATTAGTATCGTATCGATACTAATCAATATTCGTTTGGCTGGTTTGCGGACGTTCAAGCCTTACCAAGTCGTCAAAAGTTTCGCGTTCACGGATAAGCGTAACGTCGTCACCATCGATCATTACCTCTGCGGCGCGTGGTCGCGAGTTGTAGTTTGAAGACATCACAAAGCCATAGGCACCGGCCGAAAGCAGCGCGACAATATCCCCCTCATGCGCGCTCAATGCGCGCGCATGAGCGAGTACATCTGCGCTTTCGCACACCGGGCCAACAACATCGTAGATCGCCTCGGTGGTATCTGCGCGCCGCTGGTCCACCATCACTACTTCATGATGCGCCTGATAGAGCGCAGGCCGAATCAAATCATTCATTGCTGCATCGATCACCAAAAAATTCTTGCACTCTGTCGGCTTCACATACTCCACGCGCGAAAGCAGCACACCGGCGTTCCCAACCAACATGCGGCCCGGTTCGAGTAGTAACTCAACTATTCTGTCGCCCAAACTGGCCCCTAATGCCCGGGCATAGTCGTCCATATCAATGGTGCCCTCGTCCTGGTAGGTGATTCCAACGCCTCCGCCGGGGCAGATGTGATGAACCGTTATGCCCTCTTTGGCAAGCGCATCAGCGAGTGCCACGATGCGTCCCATCGCCTCGCGTAGGGGTGCGTCATCGGTCAGCTGGGAGCCGATATGACAATCGACACCAACGACGCGAATATGCGGGAGCGCCGCTGCGCGGCGATACACACTCATCGCGCGATCAAACGCGATGCCGAATTTGTTGTTCTTGAGACCCGTAGAGATGTAAGGGTGCGTCTTCGCATCAACATCCGGATTGACGCGCAAGCTGATGCTGGCCATTACGCCAAGCTTCGCTGCGACATCATTGAGTCTTTCCAGCTCGGGCTCGCTTTCGACGTTGAAGCATTTGATGTTTGCCAATAGCGCCAGCCTCATTTCCGCAGCGGTCTTGCCAAGTCCGGAGAAAACCACTTTGCGCGGGTCGCCGCCTGCCTCAAGGACGCGCATTAATTCGCCGCCAGAGACGATGTCGAAGCCTGCACCCAGCCTGGCAAACAGACTCAACACCGCGAGATTGGAATTGGCTTTAACCGCATAACAAATCAAATACGGTCGTCCCTGGCGAGCTGCCTTTAGCGCGCCATCAAGACGCTGAAAGGCGGATGTTAGTGCGGCCCTTGAATAGACGAAGCATGGAGTTCCAAAACGTTTCGCGACGCTGCTGAGCGAAACGCCTTCCATCATGAGTTCGCCATTCGTGTCGGCTCGGTGAACGCCGAAAGTGGCTAATGGTGCGGTCATTTGTCGGCTCCCGGCGCATTCGTTTTTGGCACTGGCGCGGGGGTATCCGGAGGTAACTTGAGAGCGCCTTTCTGGCCGCATCCTGCAATGAAAGACGAGAAGATCAAAGCGGCTAAAATGAAAGCAATGCGGCGCATGTTGGCGTAACTCGGAAAAATTGTGAACGATTTGAGAGGATGGTATCACGGGTATGAACACACACATTTTGCTGGATGAGAGCTCGTTTCATCAGCGGGTAGACGCCGTCTTTGCGGACATTGAGGTGGCGCTTGATGACGCCGGACTGGACATCGATAGTGATATCAGCGGCGGCATACTTACGTTGGAGTTTGAGAACCGCAGCAAGGTGATCGTCAATCGCCAGACCTTCAATCGGGAAATTTGGGTGGCGGCGAAATCTGGCGGATTTCATTTTCGTTTTGATGGTGCCGCATGGCGTGATACGCGCAGCGAAGAGAAACTTGATTCGCTCCTTTCCCGCATTATTTCTGAGCAGAGCGGTAATGTGATGTCAATCACAATTTAATGTCGGCTTGTACCAAATATGCCACTTGATAAAAATTGCCACCCGGTTTAGTATCGGATCAACACTAAAAATACTTGATCAAAAATAGACCCAGCACAGTATCGACTCGAAACCATTTTTTGCAGGAAGCGATACACGCCATTAAAAATGCGCCGCCTAAACACCGATAACGATCTGCATGGATAAGAGCCCCGAAGTACTTCTGGAGTTAGTCGAGCGTCTTGGCAATCTGCTGCGCGCAGAGTTTCGCCGCGCCGGTGCCGATGAGCAATTGCAGCCAGTGCATGTCCACGCGCTGGTCTATCTGACGCGGGCCAATCGTTATTCAAATACGCCACAAGCGATGGCCGAATACTTGGGGTTGACCAAAGGAACGATGTCCCAAAGTCTGCTGTTGCTGGATCGGCGCGGACTAATTGAGCGCTATCAGGACGATCTCGACCGCCGCGTAGTGCGGCTGCGACTTTCCACGAGCGGTGAACAGTTCTTATACGATGCGCAACCACAAAGTGCCTGGCAGCACGCCACCCGTAACATCAGCCCCAATCGTATTCGCAACGCCGTTTCAGCTTTGCGTGAAACCCTTACGACGTTCCAGGCGGATAACGAAGGCCAGCCGTTTGGCACCTGCAACGGTTGCCGGCATTTTGAGCGCCTGTCGGCGAGGGCCTATCGGTGCGGGTTGATGGGAGACAGGCTGTCGGGTCCGGAAGCGAGAAAGATTTGCTGGTTGTATGAGGAGAAGGGTGGTGCTGTTGGAGAAGAAGAGGAGTAATGGACACCTCTAACTGTCTACTTATCTGCGATCAGCCCAACGCCGACTTTGGTAAACAAGTTGTTTAATAAACGGCCAAAGACCAAAACTCACCGCCATGGCGAACGACCCAGGAGCAAACCCCATGACAAAGATGGCCGCGACAGTCTCTTTGGGCAGCCCAGCGAGTGTTTCGCCAAGGACGGCGAAGTGCACTGCCAAGAATCCCACCACCGACAATCCCGCTAGCGATCCGACGGCAAGAATTGAGAGACTTTGTTGCCATTTCCCGGTCAGGACAAGTCTGGCGCACCAAAAAAATACGCCAAGACTAACAAGGCCGGAAAAGACCAGAAGCACTAAAAATAGAACGCTCCAATTCATTTCGAATAGCGCGCGCTATGAGCCGAGCCGCTTCCTTGCTCGCTCAACCGCCAGCTTCACCTGCACCGGTGCTGTCCCCCCAATATGATTCCGACTCGCCACCGACCCCTCCGGGGATAACACCCGATACACATCCTCGCCGACCAACCCGGAATAGCCGCGCAACACATCAAGCGGCAATTCGGCCAAATCCTTCCCCAACTTCTCCGCATCCCGCACTGCCAACGCCACCGCTTCATGTGCATCGCGGAACGCCAATCCCTTCTTAACGAGATAGTCGGCCAAATCGGTCGCGGTCGCAAAACCGCGTTTAACCGCCGCCGCCATCCGTTCCGGCCTGACCTCGATCGCCGCTGCCAAATCCGCCATGATTGTCAGCGAATCACGCACGGTATCAACCGTATCGAACAGCGGCTCCTTGTCTTCCTGATTGTCCTTGTTGTACGCCAACGGCTGGCCTTTCATCAGCGTCAAGAGTGCAACCAGGTTTCCATTTACCCGCCCGGTCTTGCCGCGAATCAGTTCCGGCACATCAGGATTTTTCTTTTGCGGCATGATCGATGAGGAGTAACAAAACCGGTCCGGCAGGTTGATGAAGCCCACACTCTGACTCATCCAGATGATCAATTCCTCCGAAAACCGCGACAGGTGCGTCATTACCAGCGCCGCCGCGGATACGAATTCGATGGCGAAGTCGCGGTCGGAAACAGCATCCAGCGAGTTCTCGCAAACACCGTCGAAACCCAGTTCACTGGCGACAGATTCCCGGTCGATCGGGTAGCTGGTTCCTGCTAGCGCCGCCGCACCCAACGGCAGGCGGTTTACGCGTTTGCGGCAATCGATCATCCTCGCCTCATCGCGCGCGAGCATCTCCACGTAGGCCATCACGTGATGGCCGAATGTCACCGGCTGGGCAACCTGCAAGTGGGTAAAGCCAGGCATGATGGTGTTGGTGTGCCTTTCCGCCAGGCCGACGAGCGCCAACTGCATCACACGCAACAGACTGATGAGGTCATCAATCTCGCCGCGCAGCCACAGGCGGATATCGGTGGCGATCTGATCGTTGCGCGACCGGCCGGTGTGCAGGCGTTTGCCCGCGTCTCCAATCGCCGCGATCAGCCGCGATTCAATATTCATGTGTACATCTTCCAGATCCACGCGCCAGTCGAACCGGTCGGCACGGATTTCCATCTCAATCGAGGCCATGCCACGTTCAATGTCGGCCAGGTCCTGCGCGCTGATCACGCCCTGCCGCGTGAGCATTCTGGCGTGCGCGAGCGAGCCCAGAATATCGACAAACGCCAGGCGCTTATCAAACATGACCGACGCAGTGAAGCGCTTTACCAGCTCCGTCACGGGCTCGGAGAATCGACCCGAAAAATGACTTTTGGCAGTGGCTGGACCGGGGCCGGGCTGGCCTTGGTGGTCTGACTTATTCGACATATGGCATTGTCATTCTGTAGAAAATTCGCTCACAATCGAGGCATGACGAGTATAAAGCATCACCCTTCCGCGCAAACCCCACCGGCGACACCTTACGTGGCGACGGCGCGTATCCCTGATTTCTGCAACCTCGGCATCATGTTGCGCCTGCTGTTGATCGTAAACCTGCTTTGCTTTGCCGCTGCTGTCGTGCGCGTGGAGGCGCGTGATCTCTGGCAACAATTCTTGTTCATTTCCACTGTCGCCCAGCCGGCGATCATTTTTTCATTGCTTGTCATGTGCGCGTTGCGAAAGCCGTTCGCAAAATTGCGCTACTGGCAGGCGATTGCGAGTATTTCTCTGCTCGAAGCAGTCATTGGCACCATGTTTTGGTGGTGGCTGGAAATCATCACGCCATTCTCTCAACCAATTTCCGTATGGCAATACGGTTTCTTCTTCGCCTTTGCTACCGGGTTTGCGTTACTGTATTTCGATTTGCGTTCGCGCGCACTTTCGCCCGCACTGACCGAAGCGCGCCTGCAGGCATTGCAGGCACGTATTCGGCCGCATTTCCTGTTTAATAGTATCAACGCTGTGCTGTCGTTGATCCGCGCTGAGCCCAAACGCGCCGAGCGAATGCTTGAAGACATGTCGGAGTTATTTCGCGTACTGATGGCCGACAATCGCAAACTTACGCCACTGGCCGATGAAATCACCCTCTGCAAACGCTACCTCGAAATTGAGGACATACGCCTGGGAGACCGGCTCGTGGTGGTCTGGAAAATTGATTCAATGCCTGCGGATGCGCTGGTGCCGCCATTGATTTTGCAACCGCTGGTCGAAAACGCCGTCTATCACGGCATTGAGCCGCGCCAGGTGCCGGGCACGCTGACCATTGAAATAACATCCAAGGGCAAACAGTTCCGTATCCAGCTCACTAACCCATATCAAACCGGTTCAACGCACGTTTCAGGCAATCGAATGGCGATTGCCAACATCAGGGAGCGCTTGCAGCTACACTTTGACGCTGAGGCCAGCTTGAAAGCGGAAGTGAAGGATGAAACATATGTGGTCACGATCACCTTGCCGGTGCGAACCCAGGACTTGTAAGCGCAACCAACGAAAATACCTGTAATGACGATGTCCCCGTCCAATCCGCCAGCCCGAATCCTGATTGTCGATGACGAAACCCCTGCGCGGCGACGGCTGCGCGATCTGCTCGACGATTGTCGCGAACAATTTCTGCTTACTATCATTGACGAAGCTGCCAATGGTGTTGAAGCCATCGAAATCATTAACAAGGGCGGTATTGATATTGTACTCACCGATATTCGCATGCCTGTGATGGATGGCCTGGAGGTCGCGCGCCATCTCGCCAAAATGGAGGCACCGCCCAAACTCATTTTTGTTACCGCGTTCGACCAATATGCGGTGAAGGCGTTTGAACTCAACGCCATCGATTACCTCCTAAAACCAATTCGCCAGGAACGTCTGCTTACGGCACTCAATAAGGCGATGGTGCTCAAGGCGGCGCAGATCGAGGCGATTGCCGAGGCCGCGCAGGCAAGACGCAAGCACCTTTCGATATACGAACGTGGAAAGATCGTGCTGGTGCCGATGGATGATGTGCTGTATCTCAAAGCTGAACTGAAGTACGTTACCGTACGGACTGCGCAGAAGGAATTCCTGCTGGAAGAGTCGCTGACCAAGTTAGAGGAGGAATTCATCGGTTTGTTTACCCGCATCCACCGCAACACACTGGTGGCGACTAAAGCCGTCGTTGGGTTTGAAAGGGTGGCCGATGGCGGTTTGGAACGAGAAGAAAATCAGCAAAGCGGCGATATCAACGGCACCCATTGGGCGGTAGTGATTCGCGGCATACCGGAAAAACTGGCGGTGAGCCGGCGCCAGCAGCATCTGGTGAAAGAGTTTTAGATACGCTCGTCGGTCGCGTGCCGCATCCGCGTCGCCAGCCAACCCGATGCGCGACCTTTAAGCGCGAGTGCCGGTCGTTCGATCAAATGCCACGAGCCCCAGGCCACAACGAAGCTGCAGGCGAAACTTGACGCAAACAGGGCCCACGGTCCGATGGCAGGGAGCCACCACGCGATCAATTGCTGAATCGGGAACGCATAAACATACAAACCATACGAGGTATCGCCGATGCGACCGGAAATCGGTAACTTCAGGCGTGGATGAAAGGCCAGCCAGAAGGTCGTGTAGGCAACCGTCACGCACATCAGAAGGGTGCCCGGCGGCTGGTGCTGGCTGGTCAGGACGATAAGCAAGGCAAGCAGGACGACAATGCCGCCATGTAAGGGAACCTGATCTCGAAGGACAAAAACCAGCATGCCCAACAGAAAACAGCGCACAGCGGGCGCGTAAAGGGTTGAGTCCATGTACGGAACATATGTGACGGTGGCGGGCTGGATCGACAATACCAGAAGCAATGCCATGAGCATCAACGCTACCCACATGCGTCGTGCCAGCACCGTTGTTACGCCTAGCAATGCGACCAGCACATACAGCATCGTTTCTGCAGGAAGCGTCCAGATCGAGCCGTTGACCGCGTTCGGATAGGGATTGTTTACAAACACGCCTGGTAGTGAATAGCGCAACTCAAATATCAAGTTGTTCGTGAGGTAGTCCCATGTTTGCGGATGGCGAATGAACTCGGCAAGCGGCAAGGTCGTGGCGATCGCACCGACCGCGAGGCTGAACAGGATGCAGGCCGCGAACGCAGGGTAAATCCGCAGCACCCGCGCCTCAACAAATGCGAAT
>JBKJMK010000006.1:0-3616 GCA_046596005.1 Usitatibacteraceae bacterium
AAGGTACCGAACAACCGGTCCCAGATCATCAAAAATTCACCGTAGTTGACCTGCATGTCCTCGAACTCGCGTTTGTGATGCCAGCGATGTACTACAGCCACCCCCAGCCATTTGCGCAACGGCCCAAGCGTGTAATCGAGATTGGAATGTTGAATGGCGAAAAACATTCCGCCCAAAGTGATGCCTTGTCGATTTTGCGTTGAGTCTTGTCAGGGCACCAGTCTGAACTCAAGCGCTGGCGCGGCTTTTCAAGGCATTACCTTGAAAACCCGCGCCAGTTATTGATTCTGGGTCGGTGCCTTGTTTAAGTTTTTATCGATTACTTACCGGTTTTCGCCGCAACCTGTTTGAGGCTAACCTCGATGTCGACCGCCTGTGCGGAACGATTGCTCCACATCCAGCAGAAGTCCTGATCCAGCGGCGCGGACAGCGTGCCCTCGGCGCTGGTGACATCCTTCCGGTTCTCTGGATAGCTGACCTCCTTGCCAACGTGATAGTGGATGTTGAAGTCGGAAGGTGCACTGCCCTTGAACTGCCAAGCCACGCCATCCCCCTTTTTCTGCTTGCCGCAGACCTCCAGAAATTTTTTCGGCGCAATGCTGGCCTTGTGCGAGAACATATCGCCGGTCCATTTGATATCGACGATATCGGCAAAGGCCGCTACCGGAAGCATTAACGCCAACAGCAAGGCGGTGGTTCTCATTTGGCCATTTCGATTTCAGTGACAACGTAGCCACTGGGGAGTTTCTCGGCCTTGAATTTGACCTTGTCACCGGCTTTAACTTTGTCGAGCAGCGCGGTATCTTTCACCTGAAAAACCATGGTCATCGCGGGCATTTCCAGGTTCTTGATCTCACCGTGTTTCAGGGTGATCTTCTTCGTGTCTTTGTCAACCTTGCGAACCTCAGCAGCGGTCATGCCGGCGGCGTCGCCCGCAGCCTTTGCGGCAACGGGTTTGCCATCATGGTGCTTGCCATGATCGTCTGAAGCCATCGCAACAGAGGGCGTCAACTGCGACAAAAGCATGGCGGACGTGGCGACAAACAGTTTGAGTGATTTCATTAATTTCTCCTTGGGTTGAAAAACAGGTCTACTTTTAATCTGCGGTTAGCGTGGCCGATAAATTTCCAATAACCGCAATTCATGAATGATTGAAGCAATAACGTAGAGGACAAGCGCAGCGATGATCGAGGTCATCACACACACGGCGGTGTAGTCGCATTTCTCACAACACACCAACGGCCAGAGCGCGATCAGCAAAAAGAGGGATGGCATCGGATCCTCCTGGGAGTTTTCGCAAAAAGCGCGACGCCTATTTGGCGGCCACCGAGATTTTTCCAACCATCCCGGCCTGATAGTGTCCGGCAATCAGGCAGGCGAAATCAAACTCGCCAGCACGATTGAACGTCCAGATAATCTGGCCGGTCTTGCCGACTGGCACATGCGCCATGTAAGGCTCCTCGTGTTCCATGGTCGGAAACTTCAGCATCAGCGCGGCGTGTTCTTCAAGTTCCTTCTTGGTGCCGATGACCATTTCGTGCAGCATCTTGCCTTCGTTCTTGAGCACGAATTTTATGGTCTCACCTTGCTTGACCGCGATTTTGTCCGGCACAAAACGCATCTGATCAGTCATGGCAATGGTGATCGTGCGTTTGGCGGTCTTGGCATCGCCGGCAATGCCCCAGGGTTTCTGTTCTTTTTTGACAGCAACCATTTTCTTCTTGTCGTGCGCGTCGCCATGCGCAGAAGCATGGCCAATAAACGCGGAGAGCAAAATCGCGATGAATGTGGAAAGGTTACGTTTCATGTGCAAGGTTCCTTGTGGTGAAATTGGTGAGTGTGTTGCCGTTATTGACTGATAGCAGCGCAACGATTCGTGTTAGCCGTCAGGCGCAGTACGTAAGGCATGGAAGCGCCCGAGGGCGAGATAGCTGGTGCCTGCATGCCATGCGCCTTTCAATTCCAGCGTCTCGCAATGTGGTCTCAACAATGCACATGGGTCATGCAGACCATGAAATGTGGTGAGATATCGGCGTGCGCGCCACATGACGAAAAGATTGACGGGCCAACCCCACCACCACGGCACGGTACGCGCGCCAAGAACTGCTAAACGCGCGCCCGGTTTTGAAAGTTGACCGATGCGGGCAATGGCGGCGGATGATTGCAGAACGTCGTGCGTAAAGGAGCACAAGACAGCATCAGCTTCGAACGAGCGCGAGACCAGATGCACATCCGCTGTAACAATCACCGCATGGTTGATCTTCGCGTCGCGCAGCCTTTGGCGGGCAATCTCGGCCATTTCGGGGCACTGCTCAATGCCGAGTACCTGTCCGGTCGGCCCGACTAATTGCGCCAGAGTGACCACCGTGCTGCCGGTGCCACACGCGACATCGAGCACGCGTTCTCCCGGTTGAAGTACCAGGGACTGAATGGCCAGCGCACGCAACGGCTCAATGCGCCAGCAACTGGCATCATAATCGCGCGCCATGCTCCGGTAGCGTTCGACGGCGAGCGCCGGCTTCGGTCCTGCGCGCAGGTCATCAATAAAGTCAATGCCCGCCATGAGCGCCTCCCGACGGTTTCTTAACGGTGACTTCAACTTCCTGCTTCGGCGTTTCCTTGAGCGGCATTGATTGCCTGCCTTCGGCTTTAAAACGCGCCGGCTCGGTTAACGCACCAGTCCATTCGAACGCTTGTGTGCCCGCCGGTTGCTTGTACCAGCCCGGGTCTTTGTAATCGCCCGGCTTCTGGTCACGTCGTACTTTCAGCATGGTAAACATGCCGCCCATCTCCACCGGACCATAAGGACCCGCACCAGTCATCATCGGTAAAGTATTGTCCGGAATCTGCATCTCCATTTCGCCCATGTCGGCCATGCCACGTTCCCCCATCACCATATACTCGGGAATGAGCGACGTGATTTTCGACACAATCTCGCGGTGGTCCACGCCAATCATCGTCGGCACGTTATGGCCCATCGCGTTCATGGTGTGATGCGATTTGTGGCAATGAAACGCCCAGTCGCCTTCTTCGTCAGCCAGGAAATCGACTTGCCGCATTTGGCCAACCGCGACATCGGTGGTGACCTCCGGCCAGCGCGAGCCCTTCGGCGTTGGTCCGCCATCGGTGCCGGACACCACAAACTCATGTCCATGCAAATGAATCGGATGGTTTGTCATCGTCAGATTGCCGATACGAATACGCACCCTGTCACCCTTGCGGACGTTCAAGGTGTCGATCCCCGGGAACGCGCGGCTGTTCCAGGTCCACAGGTTGAAATCGATCATGGTGTTCACTTTCGGCGTGGCACTACCGGGATCGATATCGTAGGCGTTCAACAGGAAACAGAAATCGCGATCAACCGGATCGATCAGCGGATGCGATCCTTTCGGATGCGTGACCCAGAAACCCATCATGCCCATCGCCATTTGCGTCATCTCGTCAGCATGCGGGTGGTACATGAATGTTCCGGGTCTTCGTGCCACAAATTCGTACACAAAGGTCTTGCCAGGATCGATTTGTTTTTGATTCAGTCCACCTACGCCATCCATGCCGTTCGGCAGGCGTTGGCCGTGGCAGTGAATGGTGGTGTGTTCGGGCAATTTATTGGTAACAA
>JBKJMK010000160.1:0-2654 GCA_046596005.1 Usitatibacteraceae bacterium
ACTTTTGGTCTTCGCATCGGCGCGCACGTTACGGGCAAATTCAAATCCATCCATGCGCGGCATTTCGATATCCAGCAGGATGATGTCAGGTTCAATATCCTGAAGTTGCTGCAGCCCATCGACGCCGTCTTTCGCGGTGGTGACCTCAAAGCCTTCGCGGATGAGCATTCGGCTGGTAATTTTTCTGACGGTAAGTGAGTCGTCTACTACCATTACGAGCGGCACAGTGCGCATTAGAAGTGGTGTCGATACTGGCGCATCGCCGGTTGGTGCAGCCGCCGCGATTGCCTCAGCGAGTGATGGTCCTTTCGCTTCTTCTGTCGGCAAGATCGATTCTGCTTTGGTCTCGCCGGTGCCGGTGATCTGTTTATTTGCGGAGGAATTGACACCTTCGGCTTTCGCCGTTTCTACGCTTACCGTTGCAGTTTCACGGAAATGCAATTGCACCGAATTGATGATCAGTATGATCTTGCCTGATCCGGTCACAGTCGCACCGGCCACACCGATCAGGCGCGCTAGTTGCGGACCGATGGTTTTCACGACGATCTCGCGGTTGCCGATGATCTGATCAACTTGTACCGCTGCGCGTTGTTGGCCGCTTTTGGCTAAAACCACCAGCGCTTTGCGCTGTGCGGAAACGGTGGGCTTGCCGCCAAGTAGTGCCGCCATCGAGCGTAGCGGGTATTTGTTTCCGTTCCAGTCGATTTCATTCAGTGCCAGTAAGGGCTCATAACGTTTGCCTTTATATTCCTGCACCTGCTCGATCATCACTGAAGGGATTGCATATTGAACATCGCCGACCACGACCATGACGGCCTGCGTCACGGCGAGCGTCAGCGGCAAGGCGATGGTAAAGGTGGTGCCACGTCCCGCGCTGGAGGCAATGTCGATGCGGCCGCCCAGAGAGATAATTTCGTTTCGCACGACATCCATCCCGACACCGCGCCCAGATACTTGTGTGATCTCTTTGGCAGTCGAAAAACCGGCCATGAAAATATACTGCGTAAGCTGGGCCTCGCTGACTTCCGTCTCTGGTTTGAGCAGGCCTTGTTCGATCGCTTTGTCGCGAATGCGCGCGAAATTCAGTCCTTCACCGTCATCCGACAGCGTGAGCACTACTTCGTTGCCGACTTGTTGAGCGTCGATGGTAATTTCGCCGATTTCCGATTTGCCTTTTTTAGCGCGATCGGACGGCAGTTCTAGCCCATGCGCAACCGCGTTGCGCAGCAAGTGCTCGAACGGCGGCGTGATTTTTTCCAGCACAGAGCGATCAATTTCCACGCGCACGCCACGAAACTCAAGATTGGCTTTCTTCTCGAGCTCTTTGGCCGTCTGACGCACCAAACGATAAAATCGATCCTGCAAGTTTCCCAACGGCACCAACCGCACGCCCATCAAACCCTGCTGAAGATCGCGATTCAAACGTGCTTGTTGTAGTAGTGCTGCTTCCGCTTCATCAAGGTTTTTCTGCAACGATAGTTGCAGGGTGACGACGTCGTTCAGGCTCTCGGCCATGAAACGTGTCAATTCCTGGGTGCGCGAGAAACGGTCGAATTCCAGCGGGTCAAACGCAGCACCATGCTCTTCGGCCTCCTTGATGCGCGACTGAATCTGCGACTCGGATTGAATTTCAAGTTCGCGTAGCTGCGTTTTCATGCGCGAAATGTTTTCCGTCAACTCGACAAGTGATTGCTTGAACGTCAGCATTTCCTGATCGATACGTGAACGCGCAATAGACAACTCGCCCGCTTCATTAACAAATCGATCAATGATGTCGGCGTTGACCCGCAACAGCGATTGACGCTCACGTCCATCGGGTGCCGCTTCATCGCGAACCGCCTGCGCAGCGGCAGCCATGACGGCAATCGTGGTGGGTTTATCCTTCTTGTGTTCGAAGATATCGACCACCGGAATGTCTATGAGCACCCCCTGCCGCTCGCCTGCCTCAAGCTGGGTAAGCGCGCCAGTCAGACGGTCAAAGCATTCATCAATGTCATCGAACTTCACGGCCGAAGGTGTCGCTTCAGCATCCATCAAGATCATCTTGGATTCAATCACGTGCGCCAGTTCGCCAAGACGCATCAGCCCGGCCATGCGCGCGCTGCCCTTCAGGGTGTGAAAGTGGCGCGCCAGTTCGATCACCGGTGTATGGTCAACCGGACGTGCTCGCCAGGCGCGCATGCCATTGCCAACGAGAGGAACAATTTCTTTGGCTTCTTCAAGAAAAATTGGCAGCAAGTCAATATCAATGTCGTCTTCAATGCGCCGCTTTTCCTTGCCGGATTCGAATGCAGGCTGGATGCGTGGTGGGGCGGATGGGGTATTGGACGGCGTCTGCAATGTTTGCGCTTCGGGCTCAACTTTAAATGCAGGGGTTAAGCCGATAGCATCTGCGGTTTCCACTTCAGCTACGTCAAACAAAGCCGCCGGATCGAATGCTGTTGAAGCGAGTGTCGCTTCGGCAGGCTCGATCAAGACTGGCGTGGGCTCTGACGCAGTCACTTCTGCCGGAACGCTTGATGTGGACGCTAGTCCGAAAGGGAATGTGTCGGCGATTGCGGGTGATTTCGGTGCATTGATATAGGTGCTCTCGGCGCGCTTGGCGAGTTTCAATGTCTCACGCAGGCCGACCAGTTCAAGTACCACGTCATCAC
>JBKJMK010000099.1:0-2955 GCA_046596005.1 Usitatibacteraceae bacterium
TGCCAGACCCTCTGATCATCGCCAAGACAGTCGATAAATCGTTGACCGACATCGCGCTGTTACCGGGTATGGCCAATCGTCACGGCCTGATCGCGGGCGCAACAGGAACTGGCAAAACCGTGACGCTCCAAGTGATGGCGGAGCATTTTTCGGCAATTGGTGTGCCGGTATTCATGGCCGATGTTAAAGGCGATCTGACCGGCATTTCGCAGCCTGGCAAGCCCAACCCCAAAGTTGAAGAGCGGGTAAAACTGCTAAAGGTCGAGTACACAGCCACTGCCTGTCCGGTCACATTGTGGGACGTGTTCGGCGAACAAGGGCATCCAGTACGCGCCACGGTATCCGAAATGGGCCCGGTAATGCTCGCGCGCATTTTCAACCTGAACGACACACAAACGGGTGTGCTGGCGATCGCGTTCAAAATTGCAGACGACAACGGTTTGTTGTTGCTGGATCTGAAGGATTTGCGCGCGCTGCTATCGTGGGTGGGTGAAAACGCGGGACAATTCACAACCAGCTATGGCAATGTTTCTGCGGCAAGCATTGGGGCCATCCAACGCGGTCTGTTGACATTGGAACAGCAGGGCGGCGACAAGTTTTTCGGTGAACCGGCGTTGTCGCTGGACGACCTGCTGCAAACCGACAATGGTCGGGGTATCGTTAATATTCTTGCCGCTGATAAATTACTTTCCAGCCCGCGTCTATATTCAACCTTCCTGCTGTGGATGCTTTCCGAAATTTTCGAGACGTTGCCGGAAGTTGGTGACCGCGAAAAGCCGAAATTGGTGTTCTTTTTCGATGAAGCGCACCTGTTGTTCAATGAGGCCCCGAAGGAATTGCTGGAGAAAATAGAGCAAGTGGTGCGTTTGGTGCGATCCAAAGGTGTGGGCGTTTATTTTGTGACTCAAAATCCGCTGGATATTCCCGATACCGTACTTGGACAATTAGGCAATCGAGTCCAGCACGCGCTACGCGCCTACACGCCGCGCGACCAGAAAGCAGTTCAGGCAGCAGCCGAAACGTTCCGTGAGAATCCCAAGTTGAAGGTCGTAGATGTCATCACGGAGCTTGGTGTCGGCGAAGCGTTAGTGTCCTTTCTTGATGAAAAGGGACGTCCCACCATCGTCGAACGCGCATGGATTTTCCCGCCGCAATCGCAGATCGGCCCGATCACGCCAGAACAACGCCAGGCACTGCTGGCTAATTCGCTGGTCGCGGGGCAATACGAAAAAAACGTTGACCGGGAGTCCGCTTTTGAAAAACTGAAAGGGCGGCGCGGCACCGACACCACGCCCTCACCCACTGCTGAGGCAGGTGGGCTTGGCGGCATACTAAGCAAAATGGGATTTCCGGGGCTTGGTAGTGGCGGCACATCAAGGCGCGAGGGCGTCGTTGAAGCGGCGGCAAAGAGTGCGGCGCGGGCGATGGCATCGGAAGCGGGACGGCGCATCATTCGTGGCGTGCTTGGGTCAATATTTGGTGGCCGCAAGTAACGCAATCAGCGCGACAAATCAAAGGGGGAGAGCATGGCAAAAAGGGAACCGGGGGAACGTCGCAAGGAAATTCTGCAGACACTCGCGCACATGCTTGAGAATCCAAAAAGCGAAAAAATCACCACCGCTTTGCTCGCCTCAAAACTCGATGTATCGGAGGCGGCGCTTTATCGTCACTTCGCGAGCAAGGCGCAAATGTTCGAGGGCTTGATCGAGTTCATTGAGGAGACCGTGTTTTCGCTGGTAAACAAAATTCAGAGCGAAGAAACCAACGGCATGAAGCAGATCGAGGCAACCGTCTCAATGTTGCTGAGTTTCGCCCAAAAAAACCAGGGGATGACGCGTGTCTTGATCGGCGATGCATTGGTGAACGAAGACGAGCGTCTGCAAGCGCGCATGAATCAACTGCATGACCGACTGGAAGCGAGCCTCAGGCAAAGTGCGCGGGTAGCGGCTACGGATGGCGCATTGCACCTGTCGTTGGACGCCAACGCCTATGCCAATGCGGTAATGGCGTTTGTCATTGGCCGCTGGCACCAGTTCGCGAAGTCTGGTTTCAAGCGCGCCCCGCTGGATAACTTTGCGCAAAGCTGGAGCGTGTTTGCCGGTTAAATAAGGGGGTGCAGCCATGACAAAACACAATCTGGTCCCGGTCAACGCCCAACTCGCCGCCTACAACGCGCACGATATCGAGGCATTCATGGCCTGTTACATGCCGGACTGCGTGATTGAAGACGGGCAAGGCGTGCGCCTGCTTGCTGGTCACGCCGAAATGCGTCCTCGCTATCAGGCGCTATTCGCGAGCTCCCCAAACCTCCATTGCGACATTGCCTCACGCATTTGCATCGACAACTACGTCATCGATGAAGAGCGCATTACCGGTCGGGTGCCGGACCTTCGTCACGCGGTCGTGATCTATCGCATCGATCAGACATCCGGATTAATCTCGCAGGTCCGTTTTCTGCGCGAAGCGGACTGAATTTTAAGTGTAGCTGTGAACACGTTGGCGCTTTCCACTCAGCGGTTGGTGATAACGGTGCCACGTGAAGATCAAACTCAAGCGATGCTTGAATTTGTCGAACGTAATCGTGACCACCTGAAGCCGTGGAACCCCCCCGAACCGCAAGGGTTGTATACGCTGACACACTGGCAGGACATCGTAAAAAATTGCGCCGTCGCGTTCGACGCCAACACCGCCGTGCGTTTCTGGATGGCACTGGGCGAACATCCCAACCGCATCATCGGCAGCATCGGTTATTCACAAATCGCCCGTGGTCCGTTTTGCTCTTGTCTGCTTGGCTACCAGATTGACCGGGAAAACGAGGGACAAGGCTTGATGCTTGAAGCCTTGAGCGTCACGAATCAATACATGTTCGAGCAACAAAAACTTCACCGCATTGCCGCCAACTACCGGGCGGAAAATGTCCGCAGTGGAAGGTTGCTGGCAAAACTTGGTTTTCGG
>JBKJMK010000204.1:0-8056 GCA_046596005.1 Usitatibacteraceae bacterium
CGCGACGGTACGCCAACAAGACCGGTCAGGCTCGCGACACCGACCAGGCGCCCCTTGGATGCGACCAGATGCGGCAACGCGTAGTGCGTGCAGTACACCGCACCCATGTAATTTACCTGCATGATGCGCTCCAGCATCGAGATGTCCTTAATGTCGGCAAACTTGGCCCACATCGTCATACCGGCATTGTTGATCAGCGTATCAATGCGGCCAAACCCGGTGATGGCAGCGTCGATAATTTTTTTGCACTCCTCCGATTTGGCCACGTCGGCCGATATGGTGATGACTTTGCCGCCGAAGCTGCGCGCTTTCTCTGCAACGCGATTGAGTTCGTCCAGTCGTCTTGCAGTGAGGACCAGCCTTGCGCCTTGCTGCGCGAGTTGGTAGGCAAGTTCCTCGCCGATGCCGGTGGAGGCACCGGTGATGATGATGACGTTATCCTTCAGCGTGCTCATTGGTTCCAGCGCTCCCGTCTTTATTTTCGCACCATCAATTTTAGTCCCGACCAGTCTTCGTTCACCGCGCCAACATTTGTCGGCATTATTTCTCCGTCGCCACATCAGGAATATGATTAAACGCAATCGCGATCTTGCCGTGATCCAGCGCCCGATGCGCACCACCAAAGTAGGCCGCTCTTTTCCCAAAGCGCAAATTGAGGTCATCGATGGCGGCATTGAGTTTTTTCTTGTCTCCGGTCTGCTCCAAATCATCGAACAGCATCGCTGATTGCGCCGCTTCCGCTGATAGATCAAGCAACGTCACGCCCACCTGCAACGGTGTGAGCGATTTCTTTTTTGGATATTTTTCCCACAGCGCCTCGAGCGCGTGCATCAGGTCGAGCGTGTCCTGGGTCTCGAGAAATCGCGTTTCGTTTTCCCAGGATGGCCCATTCAGGTATTTCACCTTGATCGCCATGCGGCCCGTGTAATGCAGCACTTTGCGCAAACGCATTGCCGCTTTCTGCGTGAGGCGATTCATGACCGCGTAGGCGTCATCGCGATTCCTCAATTCCGGCGCCAGCACATGCGAGTGACTGATAGAGCCCATGCCGTGATCAATATCCTTTACTTCCGCGCCACGCAGCCTTGCATAAAAACGTTCTCCACCTACACCGCCCCAGACGCTGCGGAGTTGTTGTGGTGTTTGTGCGTAGAGTTTGGCGATCGTGTCGATGCCTTGCCTGTTGAGACGGTTTTCCATGTTCTCACCGATGCCGTGCAACGCGCGCAGCGGCAGGTGCAAAATCTTTTCGGGGACATCGTGCGCCTGCAACACAATCAAGCCGTCCGGCTTTTGCATGTCGGAAGCGAGCTTTGCCAGAAACGTATTGGGCGCAATGCCGATGGAGACTTTCAGATACTCTCCCATGTGTTCAGTCATGGCGCGCTTGATTTGCATGGCGACCTCGCGTGCGCGGTCCGCCTCATGGCATTTGGCGGGAAGGTCGCAAACCATTTCGTCAATCGACAGTACTTCACGCACCGGCGCAATTTTGTCGACGACCGCCACCGCCCGGTGATGAAAATCGATATACAACTCGTGCCGGGCGACGACGAGAATGATGTCGGGGATGCGCTTCTTCGCTTCACCCACATTGGTGAGTGTTTTGACGCCAAATTTCTTGGCCTCATAGCTTGCCGCAATCAGGCAAGTAGAATCCGCCAGCATCGGCACTACGCCGACCGGCTTTCCTCTTAGCTCGGGCCGATCCTGTTGTTCGCACGAGGCGAAATAGGAATTGAAATCGACGAGGAGGGAATTGAGGCGCACGATGTCATCAAACGGGTTCGCCGCCGGCATCAGTTTTGATTGAGGCAAGCGTACGCTGCCAGCGTTGTTTGCCGTTCGAATCGAAGCAGGCACCAGGGCACACGCTGTCGTGGGTGAAATGTCCAGCGACCGAGGAGAAAATCAGGCACCAGGCGTATCGGTCATGTCGAGAAAAGTTCTCACCATTTTCTCGATGCCAGCCTTGTCGTCGCGATCAAAACGACCGAGCGTTGGGCTATCGATGTCGAGCACGCCGACAAGCTTGTCACCGACGATCAACGGCACCACAATTTCCGAGTTCGACGCCGAATCGCAGGCGATGTGGCCCGGAAAATCGTGGACGTTGGCAATTAACTGGGTTCTGCGTTCGAACGCGGCCGCACCGCACACACCGCGCGGTTGCGGTAATACGGGAATGCGCACGCAGGCTGGTTTGCCCTGAAACGGGCCTAGGATCAGCTCGTTGCCGCGCATCAAATAAAAACCCGCCCAATTCAAATCGGGCAACATCAGGAAAACAAGCGCGGATAAATTGGCCGCGTTGGCGATGAAGTCGCGTTCGCCGCCCAGCAGTCCGCCGAGCTGCTTGTTCAGGTCGGCGTAAAAAACGGTTTTGTTGGTGCTTGCTATATCGGCGGCTTGAAACATGAGCGGATGATTTTCACGATAGCTGTAAATACAGACAGTATAACAATCTGTATCAATGTCTGCACCTGAGCGGGGAGCGAGGAGATAAAAAACGCCCGGCCACCTTTCGATGTGCCGGGCGAACAGGAGAACCGTAAATCTGAACTAGTTTGTCACTGCTGGTGCCGGGGCGGGCGCTTTTTGCGCGTCGTGTTTCTGGCGTTTGATCTTGCGGCTTTGCTTGTTCTCCGCATGCTGAAGTTTGGTGCGCTCTTTCTTGGTCACGACGCCGTCGGATTTAGCCTTTGCTTCTTTCGCGGCAACCTTTGCCTGGCCAGCGTCAAGGCGGGCTGCCTCTTTGGCGTTCAATTCGCCGGATGCCTTGCCTTGCTCGATGCGGGCTTCCTGCCTCGCCTGCCGTTTGTCGATGTTGGGCGTACTGGACCCTTGCGCAAACGCAGGTGCAATCAGTGTCGTGGACAGAACGGCGATTGATACGGCAATGAAATGTCTGGTGTTCATGTTGGTTCCTTTCAGTGAATGGCAGATTGTTTTTTTTGATGTTTGGCGGTAACGACAAGGATAACGGGCATGCACGAGGAGCGCTTACATTCACGCGGGGCGAAAATGTATCCATTCGTTACAAGCCGCCGATTCAGAACGGATGCGCCGGACTATAATCTGGCTCCGGCCGATTAGAAGGATTCAAGATGTTGCAAAAAATGTTTGCGTTATTCATTGTTACGTTGTTTTCCTCCTCCGTTTTTCCACAGAATACGACCACACCTATGCCACCTGTCGCTGCCAAGAAACCCAAAACGTCTGAAAACTTCGGCGACAAGCGCGTTGATGATTATTTCTGGCTGCGCGACAAGTCGGTACCGGAAGTCATCGACTATCTGAAGGCCGAGAACGCCTACACCGATGCATTTATGAAGCCGCATGAAGCCTTTCGCGAAACGCTCTACAAGGACATGCTGTCGCGCATCAAGGAAACCGACGAAAACGTGCCATACAAAAAGGGTGAGTACTGGTATTACTCGCGCACAGAGATGGGCAAGCAATATTCAATCTATGCGCGCAAGAAGGGTTCGCTTTCAGCCACTGAGGAAGTCATCCTCGATCTGAATGAGCTGGCGAAAGGCAAACCATTTCTGAGCCTCGGCGTTTTCGCGGTGTCGCCAAACGGCAAGGTGCTGGCGTATTCCCTCGATATCACCGGCTATCGCCAATACACGTTGTACTTCAGGGATTTGGAAACCGGCAAGGCACTCGACGACACCGCTGAACGCGTCACTTCCATCGCCTGGGCCAATGACAACAAGACCTTCTTTTACGTCACCGAAGACCAAACCACGAAGCGCTCTGATCGGCTCTATCGGCAGGCACTTGGCGGCAAGACGGAAGAGCTGTTCAATGAAAAGGATGAGCTCTACGGCATCAGCATCGACGCGACCCGCGATATGGCGTATCTCGTCCTCGATTCATCGAGCTCTGAAACCAGCGAGCAATACCTGCTGGATGCCAATAAACCGCACAGCAGCTTCACATCGTACTTAAAGCGAAAAGACAACATCAAGTACACCATTGATCACCACGGAAGCCATTTCTATATTGTGACCAATGACAAGGGCCGTAATTCCCGCCTGGTGATGGCGCCCGTCGGCAAAGTGGACACGAAGAACTGGAAGGAAATAATCCCGCATCGCAAGGACGTGAAGCTGGACGGCGTGGACATGTTCAAGGATTTTTTCGTCGCCATCGAGAAGACATCCGGGTTGCCACAGTTGCGGGTATTCGATGTCAAAACGAAAAAGCCGCACAACATCAGCTTTCCGGAGGCCGCATTTGAGGCCTCTCCCGGTCAGAATGCCGAGTTCGCTACCAGGCTCTATCGCTTTCATTATGGTTCGCTAGTCACGCCCGGTTCGGTGTTTGACTACGATATCGCCACGCGCGCACGAATCCTGAAAAAGCAGCAACCGGTGCTGGGTGGATACGACACCAAAGATTATCAATCCGAACGCGTACTGGTCACCGCAACCGACGGCACCAAGGTGCCGATATCGCTGGTGTACAAGAAGTCACTCAGGAAAAACGGACCACAGCCGACGTTGTTGTATGCCTACGGTTCGTATGGAATTTCGATGCCACTCGCATTCAGATCGTCACGCCTCGCGCTGCTTGATCGTGGCATGATTTTCGCGATCGCACATATTCGCGGCGGCGGCGAAATGGGCAAGCAATGGCACGATGACGGCAAGATGATGAAAAAAATTAACACCTTCACCGATTTCGTCGATTCCGCCAAATATTTGATCGAGAAAAAATACACCGAACCTTCGCAGCTCGTGATTCAAGGTGGGAGTGCCGGCGGACTATTGATGGGTGCCGTCACCAACATGCGACCGGACCTGTTCAAGGCAGTGGTGTCACAGGTACCGTTTGTCGATGTCATGAACACAATGCTTGATGCATCGCTGCCATTGACGGTCGGCGAGTACCTGGAGTGGGGTAATCCGAACGAAGAAAAGCCCTACAAGTACATGCGCTCATATTCACCCTACGATAATCTCGAGAAGAAAGCTTATCCGTCGATATTGGTCGAGACCTCGCTTAACGACAGCCAGGTGATGTATTGGGAACCAGCCAAGTACGTGGCCAAGATGCGCACGCTAAAAACCGACACCAATCCATTGTTGCTAAGAACGAATATGGATGCGGGGCATGGTGGTGCTTCGGGGCGCTATGATTACCTGAAAGAGATCGCGTATACGTATTCGTTTATGCTTTCTCAGGTGGGGATTACCCGGTAGCGGCGCGCCGTTCAACGCCTGCTTGACGCTTCCCCTTTGTGAAAGGGGAAGCAAGGTAGTAACTCCTTTCAGATAAATGCGGTTGCTTCTGCCATGACCCCGCTCTCCAACTTCCAACTTTTCGCGACCTGCGTCGTTATCTGGGGCACCACCTGGTTCGCGATTACCTTCCAGCTTGGCACGGTCGCGCCGGAAATGTCGGTTGGCTACCGTTTCATGACGGCGGCGCTCGTGTTGTTTTTCTACTGCCGCTGGCGCGGGCTGAATTTGCGTTTCGATGCACGGCAGCATCTCGATTTTTTCTTATTTGGCGCATCGATGTTCTGCATCAGCTACATCTTTGTCTATTACGCCGAGACCTACATCGTTTCGGGCATGGTTGCGGTGGGATACTCCGCGTCGCCCTTGATCAATATGCTAATGGTGCGCGTGTTGTTTGGCACGCCGATGAAGTCGCGCGTGGCCATCGGTGGGGTGCTCGGCATCGTTGGCATCGTGTGCGTGTTCTCGCACGAGTTGCTCACCATTTCCGCCAGCCGCGATGCCAGTCTTGGTGCCATCCTCACAGCACTTTCGGTCGTGTTTTCTTCTATCGGGAGCATGTCAGCGACACGCATACAGGCACGCGGCTATTCGACCTGGAGCAGTATGGCCTGGGGCATGCTCTATGGTGGGGTACTGTCACTAGTGATCGGCATCGCGATGGGCAGGCAACTCAACTTCGATGCAACGCTTAACTACGTGGGCGTGCTCCTGTATCTGGCCATTTTTGGCTCAGTGATTACATTCGCGTGTTATCTCACACTGATGGCGCGGATCGGCGCGGCGCGCGCGTCATTTGTCGGCGTGATGACGCCGGTTGCGGCGCTGGTGATGTCGTTTTATTTCGAGAAATTTGCCTGGGGATGGCCGACGACAATCGGTGTCGCGCTGCTGGTATTGGGCAACATCATTATCCTGCGCGGCAAAGTCGAGCCCGACATCAACGCAGTGATCAAGGCCGCCTAACCCGGCACCGGAAACGCGCCTTCGTGTTTTTCAATATAGTCCTGCAATGATTTGGCGGCTTTTTTGCGCACCATCATTTTTAGCGGCCCAAACCATCCCAGTATTAGCCCGAGACCACCGAGCGCCTGGCGCGACCACTCCCAGAAACTGAAGCGATCAACATGCCGGACTATCTTCCCGTCGCGAAACGCAAACACGGCATCGATCTTATTGTGTACAAAGCGGCCGGTTTGCGAAAACGTATATTTTGCTTCCCAGTGCGCGCGTCCGCCTTCCGCGTCGCCCGCGACGTCACCCAGAATGATGTCGAGATCCTTGCCACGTCCGCACAACATGGCCCACATCGCGGTCGCCTCTTTGCCACGCAGCATCGGAAACGCCGGGTCGCTGAAGGCGATATCGGCGTGGTAGCAGGCTGCCATCCCCACGGCGTCGCGCTTGGCAAAGGCGGAATAGAAATCACGGATGAGTTTTTCATTTGGATGCACGCAAGCCTCCTTGAGTGTAGAGCGCGGTAAACGTTGATTCAGGTCAACGAAACATTCTACTTGACGCCCATCAAGGTGCGCGCTTCGCGTGCAGTTCCATACTTTGGCACTCAGGAAATCACCGAAACGCACACGGAGAATGGACATGCTTAGCGACATCGAAATAGCACAGAAGGCGACAATGAAGAAAATCCAGGAAGTCGCCGCAAAGATCGGCATTCCTGAAGAAGAGCTGGAGCCGTATGGCCGCTACAAGGCCAAGGTGTCACTTGGTTTCGTCGATAGCCTCAAGGCGAAGAAAAATGGCAAGCTGATTCTCGTCACCGCCATTTCACCCACCCCTGCGGGTGAAGGAAAAACCACCACCACCGTCGGCCTCGGCGACGCGCTCAACCATATCGGCAAGAAAGCCATCATCTGCCTGCGTGAGCCATCGCTGGGGCCAGTGTTTGGCATGAAAGGTGGCGCGGCCGGCGGCGGCTATGCGCAGGTGGTGCCGATGGAGGACATCAACCTGCATTTCACCGGCGACTTTTCTGCCATTGCACTTGCCAACAATTTGCTCGCGGCGCTGCTCGACAATCACATCAATCACGGTAACGAGCTTGGCTTTGACGTGCGCCGCATCGTCTGGAAGCGCGTAGTGGACATGAACGACCGTGCCTTGCGCGACATCACCATCGCCCTCGGCGGCCCGGCCAATGGCTACCCTCGTCAGGATGGATTCGACATCGTCGTTGCCTCAGAAATCATGGCGATATTTTGTCTCGCGACCTCGATCAAGGATTTGAAAGAGCGCATCGGCAAGATTGTCGTGGGCTATACCAAGGACCAAAAACCGATTCTCGCGAAAGACCTGAAAGCGCAGGGCGCGATGACGGCATTGCTCAAAGATGCCTTGCTGCCGAATCTGGTGCAGACACTCGAAAACAATCCTGCATTTATTCACGGCGGCCCGTTTGCCAATATCGCTCACGGCTGCAATTCGGTCATCGCCACGCAGACTGCGCTGAAACTGGGTGACTACGTCGTGACCGAGGCGGGCTTCGGCGCCGACCTGGGGGCGGAAAAGTTTATCGACATCAAGTGCCGCAAATCCGGTCTGCGCCCATCGGCTGTCGTGATCGTCGCCACCATTCGCGCACTGAAATACCACGGTGGCATGGAGGTGAAAGAGGTGTCGAAAGAGAACGTCGAGGCGCTGGAGAAAGGCATGGTGAATCTGGAGCGGCACATTCACAATATCACCGTACATTACGGCTTGCCCTGCGTGGTCGCGATTAATCATCGCACTCACGACACCGAGGCAGAGCTGAAAGTGCTGGTGGCGCGCTGCGAAGTCTTGGG
>JBKJMK010000244.1:0-11404 GCA_046596005.1 Usitatibacteraceae bacterium
TTCGGTCAGGCCTTTTCCTGGCTCGCCGTCGGGCTGACGGTACTGATTACGTGGGAAGTATTCTCGCGTTATTTTCTTGACACGCCCCATTCCTGGGCGTTTGACATCATGATCATGATGTATGGGGCAATGTTCATGATGGCCGGTGCCTATACGTTGTCGAAGAGCGGTCATGTCCGAGGCGATGTGCTTTACAGCTTCTTTGAACCTCGCACTCAGGCTGCGGTTGATCTGGTTTTGTACATCCTTTTCTTTATTCCGGGCGTCGTTGCGCTCGTCTGGGCAGGCTACATCTACGCGGGTGAAAGTTGGGCCATAAAAGAGCATTCGAGCATCACTGCCGACGGCCCGCCTCTATACCACTTCAAAACAATCATTCCGATGGCCGGTGCGTTGCTGTTGATGCAGGGCTTCGTCGAGATACTCCGCTGTATCGTTTGCCTCCGCGAAGGCGCATGGCCGTCACGGGAGGCGGACGTCGAAGAAGTCGATGTCGAAAAACTCAAAGAGATGGTTCACGTCAAGGACGAGGACATTGCCGGGCTTGATAAATATGTTATTGCGCAGGGAAAAACCAAATGATGATGCCGACCATTCGTAAAGAGCTTTGGTTTGGCTTCAGTCTCATGGCCATCATCCTGACGGTGCTGGTCGTGGTTACGCCGTGGGGCAATCTCACCAATGGCCACCTTGGACTGATCATGCTTGGATTGATTGTGGTCATGATCATGCTGGGATTTCCGACCGCGTTTACGCTAATGGGCATGGGTGTGTTCTTCGCCTGGATTGCATACCGCAGTGTGAATCCGGAAATTGCCGTCACACAGACGCTGGACCTCATGGTGCAGCGTGCCTACTCGGTGATGTCCAACGACGTCCTTATCGCGATTCCATTGTTCGTGTTCATGGGTTATCTGGTTGAACGCGCCGCGCTGATCGAAAAGCTGTTCAAAAGCTTGCACCTCGCGTTGGCACGAATTCCTGGTTCGTTGGCGGTTGCGACCATCGTTACTTGCGCAATTTTTGCCACGGCGACGGGTATTGTTGGGGCAGTCGTCACCTTGATGGGTTTGCTTGCGTTCCCGGCCATGCTGCGCGCGGGCTATGACGTCAGGCTTTCTGCCGGCGCCATTACCGCTGGCGGTTGCCTTGGCATTCTGATTCCGCCTTCGGTGTTGCTGATTGTTTACGGTGCGACCGCCGGTGTTTCCGTCGTAAAGCTGTACGCAGGCGCTTTCTTCCCGGGCATCATGCTGGCGGCACTCTACGTGGGTTACGTCATTATTGTGGCCAAGTGGAAACCGCATTTGGCGCCGCCGCTCGCTGCCAGTGAGCGCTTCGTGCCATTGCCGCCACTTGCGACGGCACTTGCGCCGAAAGGGCGTAATGCGGTTGCTGGTTTGTTTGGCGGACTGAGCGTACCTGGCCTTTCGAAGCGCTCGGTGTTGGGGCAATTGTTCGTTTCGCTGATCCCTGCGATCGTCATCGTGCTATTGCTCGGCATGATGTATTCCTCTGCGACGGCGCCGGTCGCCAAGGTTGATACAACGGGGCTGGTTGAATCCGGCGGCGCGTTTGGCGCACCTGTCGACGAAAAACCGATTGAACTTTCGTCAGGTTTGCAGGAGCCGCCAAAGGATGACGGCGGGCTGAAAGAGCCGCCAGCAGAAATCGCCAAGTCCGTCGTTGCCGAGCCGCCTAAAGCGCCTCCGGCGAGCGCTGCGGTGTCCAAGCCAGCCCCGCCATCAACGGCGCCCTCGGCGTCGACCCGCGTGTCCGTGCCCACCTGGTACTGGATTGTGTTTGGTATCGGCATGGCAGGTATGGCCCTTACCTACTCACTGTTGAGCTGGGAGCGGTTGGAAATTTTCAAAATGCTGTTGACGTCGTTTTTCCCACTCGCTGTTTTGATTATTTCGGTTCTTGGCTCCATCGTGTTCGGTTTGGCGACGCCGACCGAAGCCGCTGCAGTCGGCGCGTTCGGTGGTTGCATACTTGCCGGTGCCTATCGATACGTGAACGCGAGAAAAACCAAACCCGATAGCGCGGTAACGGCGAGCCTCAAGGAATTGGGCGGTATCGTCAAGGAGTCGTCCTTCCTCACCGCTAAAACCAGTGCGATGGTGTGTTGGCTGTTTGTCGGCTCATCGATATTTTCGGCGGCATTTGCACTATTGGGTGGACAGGACATTATTGAAAAATGGGTCCTGTCGCTGGGGCTGACGACGTTGCAGTTCATGCTGCTTTCGCAATTCATTATTTTCATCCTCGGTTGGCCGCTGGAGTGGACCGAAATCATCGTCATTTTCATGCCGATTTTCATCCCCCTGCTGCCAAAATTCGGTGTCGATCCCCTGTTCTTCGGCCTGCTGGTTGCACTCAACTTGCAGACGGCGTTTTTGTCGCCGCCCGTTGCGATGGCCGCGTTTTACCTCAAGGGCGTTTCGCCACCCCATGTGACGCTGAATCAAATATTTGCGGGGATGATGCCGTTCATGGGTATTCAGGTGCTGGCGCTGGCGCTGCTCTACATATTCCCTGAGATTGGCATGTGGCTGCCGAATCTTTTGTACAAGTAGGGTTATTTCTGACGCCTCTGGCGCCGGAATAATTCGTCGGGTTGAAGCGGATGCTGATTTTGCCGCTTAGCCCGGCGGGCGTGGTGTTTCATGTTTGAAATTTCCCCGATTGCATATGAAGCCGAAAATTCTGATATCCCGGCGGGTCTTTCCGGAGATCGTTGCGGCATTGACGCAACAGTTCGAGATTGATCACAACGAGGGAGACGAAATATTTACCGCCGAAACACTGCGTTTGCGCGCGCAAGGTTGCGCAGGTGTGATCGCGTGTTTGACCGAAAAAATTGATCGCGCTTTTTTTGACGCGTGTCCGTCGGTAAAAGTGGTCAGCAACATCGCTGTGGGCTATAACAATATCGATGTGCCTGAAGCCAGCAAACGTGGCATAAAAGTTACTAACACGCCCGGCGTACTCGACGACACCACGGCAGATTTAACTTTCGCGCTGTTGATGGCTACTGCCCGGCGCATCACTGAAACCGAACGGCGGCTACGCAATGGCGAATGGAAAAAAGGTTTCGCGCTGCAACAATGGCTGGGCACCGACATTCACCATGCGTCGCTAGGCATCATCGGCATGGGCCGTATCGGCCAGGCGATTGCACGGCGCGCATCAGGTTTCGACATGCAGGTGCGGTATCACAACCGTACGCAACTCGACGCCGCTACTGAAGCAAAACTAAAAGTAGGGTACGCCAGTAGGCAAGACATCCTGCGCGAAAGTGATTTCGTGGTGGTGATGGTGCCGTACTCGCCGGTCACCCACCACCTCATCAACGCTGACGACATTGCGCTGATGAAGCCAACAGCGATCTTCATCAATACGGCGCGCGGCGGCGTCGTCGATGATGTGGCGTTGATTGCCGCGTTAAGGGAAAAGCGCATCGCCGGAGCAGGAGTCGACGTGTTTGAAGGTGAGCCCGCATTGAATCCCGACTTTCTCGAACTCGACAATGTCGTCCTGACTCCGCACATTGGTAGTGCCACCCGCACCACTCGCATGCGCATGGCGGCACTGGCGGCGGAAAACATCACGGCCGCGCTGACAGGCAAAATGCCACCCAATCTGGTCAACATTTAAATTCAGGAGCGCAACATGAAAGTGGCATTTTTAGGTCTGGGCGTAATGGGCTACCCAATGGCCGGACATCTCAACGCCAAGGGGCATAACGTCACCGTTTACAACCGCACCACCGCAAAAGCGGAAGCGTGGGTGAAGCAGCACGGTGGCGCACTTGGCAAAACGCCGGAAGAAGCAGTCATTGACGCCGATATGGTGATGATGTGTGTCGGCAATGATCGCGATTTGATTGACGTCGGGGGAGCTGCCATTGCGGCGATGAAGCCCGGTGCCATTCTTGTTGACCATACGACGGCTTCCGCCGATGTCGCACGGCAACTTTATGAAGGCGCCAGGGGCAAGGCGGTGCAATTCATCGATGCGCCCGTGTCCGGCGGACAAGCAGGTGCAGAAAAGGGTCAGCTCACCGTCATGTGTGGCGGCGATCAGGCGGCATTTGATACGGCCAAACCGGTAATCGATTGCTTTGCCAAGGCGACGACCCTGATGGGCGCATCCGGCGCAGGGCAACTTACCAAGATGGTGAACCAGATTTGTATCGCCGGGTTGGTGCAGGCGCTCTCGGAAGGCCTGGCGTTCGCAGAAAAAGCGGGACTCGATGGCAATCTGGTGCTCGACGTCATTTCCAAAGGTGCGGCGCAATCGTGGCAGATGGAAAATCGCGGCAAAACCATGTTGAAGCGCGAATTCAACTTCGGCTTCGCGGTCGACTGGATGCGCAAGGACCTGGGCATCTGTATGGACGAAGCGAGCCGTAATGGCGCGAAGCTACCGGTAACGAGCATGATTGACCAGTTCTATGCGGAAGTACAGGCAACGGGCGGGAGCCGGTTTGACACGTCGTCCTTGATTACGCGGCTGTAATCTTTGACAATGGTGTCTCTCCCGTTACAGGCATTTAAATGATCAAGCTCTATTACTCCCCCGGTGCCTGCTCTCTGGCGCCGCATATTGTCCTCGAAGAACTGGGAATTGCCTACGAGTCGGTATTGGTCTCGTTGAAGGATGGCGACCAGAAAAAAGCCGACTACCTCAAGATTAATCCCAAGGCGCGCGTCCCGGCGTTGAACGTCGATGGCAAGGTCCTGACCGAGAACGTGGCAATTCTCACCTACCTTGGTGGTGGCTTTGCTGAGCGCGGTTTGTGGCCGAAGGAGACCTGGAAACAGGCGGAGGCGCTGTCGTTGCTGGCGTGGCTCGCATCGAGCGTGCAGGTGGTATTTGCAGGCAATGTCAGGCCAGAGCGCTATGCCAGCGATGCGGCTGCGAAGGAGCACATCAAGATCACTTGTCGCGAAACGCTACTTGGTTATTACAATGACATCGAAAAGCTGCTCACTGGTAAAACCTTTGCCATGGGTGGCCAGTACACGGTATGTGACCCTTATCTTCTGGTGTTTTATCGCTGGGGTTATCGCATCGGACTCGACATGAAAACGCATTATCCGCATTGGAGCAAGCACGCAATGCGCGTTGCCTCGCGTCCGACGGTAAAACGGGTATTCGAAGATGAGGGCATCGAGATAGATCGCTGATCGTCGTACCGCGTTGGGCGCAAATTTACTGCCTCAAAAGCGGTCGCAGCATTTGACGAATCCACAGAAAATTCATGCATACCCATTTTTTTGGAGTCAAGCATGAGTTTTCGAGTGTCCGGGCTTCCCCCCGATTCTTTCAAGCCGCTTTTTACGTTGAACAACAGTGCGCTGGCGCGCCTGGGCGCGCAGCGGAGCATCGCCGACGACGCAACAGGTTATCCGTGTCGTGTCAGCCTGACGCACGCGGCGCCCGGGGATGAGCTAATCCTCTTGTCTTTCGAACATCAAAGCGCGCATTCGCCCTATCGCGCAAGCGGCCCTATTTTTGTCCGTAGAGCGGCGACCGCTGCGTTTGATGCAGTCAACACCATTCCCGAACCGGTACGCGTGAGACTACTGTCGTTGCGGGCGTACGACGCAGCAGACCTGATCGTCGAGGCTGACGTTGTTGATGGCGCGTTGGTGGAGACGTTGATTGAAAAATTTTTCCAGCGTGAAGATGTCGCCTACCTGCATGTGCATTACGCGCGACGCGGCTGTTTCGCGTGCCGAGTCGACAGAGCGGATGGCACTGATTGAAAAACCAAACTCAAGCAATGGCGCGCCTCGCAGGCAGAAAACATTTGAAGGTGCTTGCTGCTGCTGGTAATTGAGATTGTAATTTGCTTGCAGTGCCGGATTGCTGCCAATCCTTGCACGATCAAACGAAGAACCGCAATTTTCACTTCGTTTGCGGTAGCGGTTGATTGCGGATGTGATTCAAGACAGGTGAACACGTAAAATGCGTTCAGCATGTCTTTCGAGCAAATCAATTTTGAACAAGTGTTGGCAGCCGATCGCGGACGCCTGATCGCGTTGGCAAAAAAGCGCCAGGACTTCGCACGCCAGAAAAAGCCGTTCGATCAGGTGGATAAACAACTCGACACGGCGTGGGTCCAGGCGCGAGAACGTTTTGTGTCACGCCAACAGCGGCACAGCGCTATCGCCCATCCGATGTTCGACGATGCACTGCCGATTGCCGCGCGTCGTGCCGAAATCGCCGCACTCATCCTGAAACATCAGGTCGTCATCCTCTGCGGCGAAACCGGGTCAGGTAAAACCACACAGCTCCCCAAAATTTGCCTGGAGTTGGGCCGCGGTCTCAACGGCATGATCGGTTGCACACAGCCGCGGCGGATCGCGGCGCGTAGTCTTGCCGCGCGGCTGGCCAAAGAACTTGGTGCGGTCGGCTCCCATGCGGTGGGTTACAAAATCCGCTTCAATGATCACACCGACGAGAATACTTTCGTCAAGGTCATGACGGATGGCATTTTGCTTGCTGAAACTCACGGTGATCGCGGCTTGTGGAAGTACGACACGCTGATCATCGACGAAGCGCATGAGCGAAGCCTGAACATTGACTTTCTGCTTGGGTACGTGAAGCAGTTGATGGTCAAGCGCCCCGAATTGAAAATTATCATCACCTCGGCGACGATTGATCCGCAACGCTTCTCAACGCATTTTGACAATGCGCCAATTATCGAAATTTCCGGTCGAACCTATCCGGTGGAAGTTCGCTATCGTCCCGAACACTTCCTTGATGACTCAGAGGAGGCGGTACCGATTGAAGATGCGGTAGTGAAAGCGGTCGACGAGATTTTTCACGAGACTTATGAGGGCGACGTACTGGTGTTCCTGCCCGGTGAGCGCGAGATTCGCGACTGCGACGAAGCGCTGCGCAAGCATCACCCGGGGCACACCGAAGTGCTGCCGTTGTATTCGCGCTTGTCGAACGCAGAACAGGATCGCGTGTTTCAGTCGCCGGCTGATGGAAATGCGCGCCGCCGGATTGTATTGGCCACCAACGTTGCCGAGACGTCGCTAACGGTACCGGGGATTCGCTATGTGGTCGACGCGGGCGTGGCGCGCATCAATCGCTACAGCACTCGCAGCAAGATCAACCAGTTGCAGATTGAACCAATCTCACGGGCGTCAGCACAGCAACGTGCCGGTCGCTGCGGACGCGTTGCGAGCGGTATTGCGGTGCGTTTGTACAGCGAAGAGGATTTTAACGCGCGTCCGCTTTTTACTACCCCTGAAATACTACGCACTTCGCTCGCCGACGTGATCTTGCGCATGAAGTCTTTAGGCCTCGGGGATATCCAGGATTTCCCGTTCATCGAGCCGCCCAGCACACGCATGATCGAGGATGGCTACCGGCAGTTATTTGAACTCGGGGCGGTTGACGATGACAAAGAGCTGACCACGCTCGGCTGGAAATTGGCAAAATTCCCGATTGATCCCGCCGTCGCGCGCATGCTGCTCGCGGCAGAGCGCGAGGGGTGCGTACGCGAGGTACTGATAATTGCGTCGGCCTTGTCAGTGCAGGATCCGCGTGTGCGTCCGCATGACAAGCAGCAGGAAGCGGCCGTGGCGCATGAGAAATTCGTGCATCCGCGATCGGAGTTTCTGGCGTTCGTCAATCTGTGGGCATTTTATGAGGAGGCGTGGAAGCATAAAAAATCCAATCGCAAGTTTGATCAGCTGTTGCATGAAAATTTCTTGTCGCCGTTGCGCATGCGCGAGTGGCGTGATGTTCATGCGCAATTGAACGAGTTGTGCGCAGCGCACGGTATGCATACCGGGCAATTGCGCGCAGCCCCCCATCCCGATTCCCCCGCGCAGACGGGGAGGGGCAGGGCTGGGCGCGCGGCCACCGCCACCGCTCTTCCGCAAACAGTGCCACCGCTCCTCGCGCCCGAGCGACACTACGACAACATTCACCGCGCCCTTCTCACCGGCCTCATCAGTAACGTCGGCGTGAAAGGTCCGGAAGGTGATCACTATCTCGGCACCCGCGGCATCAAATTTCAACTGCCTCGCCGCAATCAGCAGCACGTCGCGCAAAAGGCGACGCGGATGAAATGGGTAATGGCTGCCGAACTGACTGAAACCTCGCGCGTCTATGCGCGTAACGTCGCCTCGATTGAGCCTGAGTGGATCGAGCAGCTGGCAGCACATCTTGTGACGCGAACGCATTCCGAGCCGCACTGGGAGCGAAAAAGCGGGCAGGTGATCGCATTCGAACAGGTTTCCATTTACGGATTGGTCATCAATCCGCGTCGACGCGTACATTACGGCGCGATCAATCCCGTTGAAGCCCGCGATATTTTCATTCGCCAGGGTCTGGTTGCGGGCGAAGTGGATACCCATGGAAAATTCCTGCGGCTTAACCAGAACCTGATCAACGATATCGAAGACATCGAGGCGAAGGCGCGACGTCAGGATGTGTTGATCGACGACGATCATATGGCTGCACTTTACGATGCCGTGATCCCGCCGGACGTGGTGAACATGGCCGGTTTCGAAAAATGGCGACACATTGCTGAAAAGAAAACCCCTGGCCTACTGGAGTTCACCCGCGAGCAATTGATGCAGCGTGGTGCGGCCGAAATTACGTTCGACCTGTTTCCAAAGTCGCTCAAGCAGCGTGGCGCAAGCTTCCCGCTCTCTTACCGCTTTGAGCCAGCACACATCATGGATGGCATCACCATCACCCTGCCGGTCGCTGTGTTGAACCAGGTAAACGCTGCGCGTTTTGACTGGCTAACGATGGGGATGCTGCGCGACAAAGTGACAGCGTTATTCAAGACACTGCCACAAAAAATCCGCAGCCAGATCGTCCCGGTACCCGACACCGTAAGCGAGTTCATCGGACATATCGCCAAACGGGAGGGAATGAATGACCTGTCCGCCGCCGAGATGCCGCTGATTGATGCGATGGCGGCGTTTCTTCACGATGTGAAGCGCATGGATGTGCCGCCGGAGGCATGGGATATTTCGCGACTGCCGCCGCATCTACTGATGAACTTCCGGATTGTCGATGCCGATGGAAGGGAACTTGCCATGTCGCGGGATTTCTCCATCTTGAAAGTGCAGTTTGCCGATGCGTCGCGTACTGTATTTTCTACCTTGCATCGCAACCGCCTTGAACGCGACGACATCACCAGATGGGATTTTGATGCGTTGCCGGAAACCATCAACTTCGAACGTAACCAGATTCGCTACGATGGTTTTCCTGCGCTGGTCGATCGAGACACTTCGGTATCGATCAAGATTTTCGATGAGTTCGCCGCGGCCAAACACAGCCACCGGCACGGCCTAACGCGGCTTTTCATGCTTGAACTGTCCGAGCAGGTGAAATTCTGGGAACGCAGTATCCAGCTATCACCGGTAGCAGCTTTCCAGTTTGTGCATTACTTTCCGGCGTCCAAGAATCACACGCAGGACGCGATGAAGACTGAACTGGTGTTCGCAGCGTTCGCGGCCACCATGGTGGATGCGGTGCAAGCGGAAATTCGCGACCAGGCTACCTTCAACGCCGCGCGAACCGCAGGCAAGCCAAACCTAGCGGGCAACGTACGGGCACTGGTGCAAGCGATGGAGGAATCGTTTGCCGGTGCTGCCGAAATTCGCAAGCTGCTTAACGAGCGATACGTGAAAACCTGGGAGCATATCGGTCCGGAAATCGACGAGCAGTTACGGCATTTGTTTGAACCGGAATTCTTGCGCGATATACCGATGGCGCAATTGCTGCAGTTTCCACGCTATATGAAGGGTATCGTACTCAGGCTCAACAAGGCGAAGGTGGGCGCGATGGAGCGGGACATCGAACAGGCCCGCTCAATTCGTCCACATTGGCAGAATGCCCTGAAGCTCAAGGACTGGTTGGAACCGAAAGCAGCAGAGTATCGGTGGATGATCGAAGAGCTACGCGTGTCGCTTTTTGCGCAGGAATTGCGAACACCATATCCGGTTAGCGTGAAGCGGGTGACGAGGGCGTGGGAGGAACTCGGGAAGGCGCGCTAGACGGTTACGGCACCTCCTGGCATTACCGTTGTTTTTAGTAAGGCGTGGCCGGCAAACTTGTGCCAATGGCATTTAGTGTGATGCTACCGCGATTTCCGCGCGGGCGTTTTTTTCTTGGGCGCTGTTGCGCGCTTGGATGAGGTCGGCTTTGCCGACTGTTGCAGCATGTTCCATGCCCACATCGCCGGGTTCGTGGCCGCGCTGGCCGCGGCGTCGCCCATTCCCAACACTTCTGGATCGGGCTTCGCCGGCGTTGCATCTGGCTGATTGTTCCTGCCCGCCTCTGCCATTGAAGCGAGTACGGATTGTTGGTACTTCAATGTCTGCAGGGATATTTCCACCATGCCCACGCTACCCTTTAGCCATGTCAATACGGTTTCAAGTTCGCTGATTTTTCGTTCGACTTCCTTGGGATCCAGCATCGCGAACATGGAAGGTGCAGCCGCGCCCATATTGGCGGCAGCCGGATTGAGCATCGACTGGAACAGCGCGAAATAATCTGGTATCTGCGAGGAAATACCGGCAGGATTGGTCATATCAGCGATCAGTTGTGCTTGGCGATGAATTTTCGAACCGTTGGGTAAATCATCTCACGATACTTGCGCCCGCTGAAAATGCCGTAGTGGCCCACACCTGGCGCGGTGTAATGCTGGCGCTTCGCTGCGGGTAAGCCGCTACAGAGCGTGTGGGCCGCCTGCGTCTGGCCGCTACCGGAAATATCATCTAGTTCACCTTCAATCGTGAGCAACGCAGATTTCTTGATCGACCCAGGCTTGACCAACTCACCCGCAACTTCAAGGGTGCCGCGAGCTAGGCTCTGGTCGTGGAATACGCGCACGATCGTATCGAGATAATACTCAGCCGGCAGATCCATTACCGCATTGTATTCGTCGTAAAATTTTCGGTGCGCCTCGGCACTTTCACCGTCACCCGCGACCAACTGTTTGTAGTAATCAATATGCGAGTCCCGGTGACGATCCGGGTTCATGGCGATAAATCCAGTGTGCTGCAAAAATCCTGGATACACCCGCCGCATTGCACCAGGATACTTCACCGGCACACGCTGGATTACGTTTTGCTCGAACCATGATATCGGGCGGTGTTCCGCAAAATCATTAACCGCTGTTGGATTCTTGCGCGTGTCGATCGGCCCGCCCATCATCGTCATGCTATTGGGGAGTGCCTCACCGCGTGCAGCCATCAGCGCAATACCCGCCAGAACAGGTACGGTTGGCTGGCATACCGAGACAACATGGACGGAACTGTGATGTGGCCCGCGCATAAAGCGGATGAACTCCTGCACGTATGCAACGTAATCGTCGAAATGAAAGGGACCTTCGGCGAGCGAAACTTCGCGT
>JBKJMK010000090.1:0-10068 GCA_046596005.1 Usitatibacteraceae bacterium
CTGTTTCTTCAAGGCAAAGAAACTGAGGTACTCGATCAACTGAATAAAAAAATGGAGGCAGCGTCAGCGGCGTTGCAATTCGAGATGGCCGCAGGATTCCGTGACCAGATCCGAACCCTGCAGCAGGTGCTTACGAAACAATTTGTGGAGTCTTCCAGCGCACGCGATGTCGATGTCATCGCTGCCGAGGAAATCTCCGGTATCTGGTGCGTTAATCTGGTGATGATTCGGGGTGGTCGACACCTGGGCGACAAGAGTCTCTTCCCGGTAAACGCAGCAGACGTGGATTTGCAAATTATCGTTAATGCCTTTATCGATCAGCACTACAGCGCACAAACACCCCCCGCTCAGATCATTCTTGACGGGAAATTGGATACAACAGATTGGCAGGAAACACTCTCCGAAATCGCGGGGCGTAAAGTGACACTCATCACGCGCCCCATTGGCGAAGGAAAGGTTTGGTTGGCGATGGCTTCCAAGAACGCACGGTTTGCGATCGAGCAACGACTGACCGAGAAAGCATCGCAAGAGAAACGGTTGGCGTTGATGCAAGAGGCACTGCAAATGGAAGGTCTGCAACGCGTCGAGTGCTTCGACATATCTCACACCCTGGGAGAGGCAACGGTGGCTTCTTGCGTGGTGTTTGATCGTGGCATCATGCAGCCTTCGCAATATCGGCTCTACAACATCCTGGGTATTACGCCGGGCGATGATTACGCGGCGATGCGCGACGTGTTGCTGCGCCGCTACAAGAAAATTGCCGAACAGCCAGAAGATGAAGCTGAGCCGCGCCTCAGACCAGACCTTGTCTTGATTGATGGCGGAAAGGGCCAACTCGGGGTTGCAGAAGACGTGATGAACGAACTTGGCCTCAACGACATTCAACTCGTTGGCATTGCCAAGGGCGAAGAGCGAAAGCCCGGGCTGGAAACGCTCATCTTTGGTAATACGCGCCGCGAATTGCATTTACCGAAGGACAATGCCGGCTTTCACTTGATCCAGCAAATCCGCGATGAGGCGCATCGATTTGCCATCACCGGGCACCGCGCGCGGCGCGCCAAGAAACGTAACACGTCCCGCCTTGAAGACATCGCAGGAGTGGGGCCGAAGCGCCGTAAAGCACTGCTGGCGCAATTTGGTGGTTTGCAGGGCGTGACTGCTGCGAGTATTGACGACTTGGCAAGTGTTGTCGGTATCAGTCGCGAAATGGCAGAAACAATCTATAACGAACTGCGCGGATGAACTGGCCGGGCTAGAATATCGTCGTGACACTAAATCTGCCAAATCTCCTTACTTGGATGCGCATTGCTGCAATCCCGCTGTTTATCGCGGTGTTGTACGTCGACGATAGCTGGCTCACGCAGCATCAAGTGAACATCATCGCCACCTCGATATTTGTGGCTGCTGCGATTACCGATTGGCTGGATGGTTATCTTGCACGTAAGTGGAACCAGACATCCGCTTTTGGCGCGTTTCTCGACCCGGTTGCGGACAAGTTAATGGTTGCAGCCGCGCTCATCGTGCTTGTGGAACTTGGGCGTACTGATGCGATTGTGGCGCTGATTATCATTGGCCGTGAAATTACCATCTCCGCTTTGCGTGAGTGGATGGCTCAAATCGGACAATCGAAGAATGTCGCAGTATCCATGCTTGGTAAAATAAAGACGGTATCACAACTCGTCGCGATTCCCTTTCTGCTTTATGACGGTGTGCTTTTTTCCACTATTGATTGCCGATTGACTGGCCGCATCCTGATATGGGTCGCAGCGGTGCTAACTATTTGGTCGATGTTCTACTACCTCAAGGCGGCGTTTTCATCGGCAAAATCGGGATAATGGCACTGTGACTTCCGTGAAATTTTGCGTCTGCGGGGCAAGCAATCGTATTTCATGTAGTGCGGTGCAATTCATGATAAAACTCAAATACTAGTGCGGCTTAGGGGCACTAAATTGCTCAGAAATCGCGCCAATGCTAGAGGTTAGTGCTCTTGCGTAGTTGCTTTTTGGCCGCGATGGTGAAAGTGTCGTTGCAACATTTCGTTAAATTCTGCAATGGGTAGCGCTGGGCTGAAAAGATAGCCCTGATATGCGTGACACCCTTGTTTCGCGAGCAACGCCCTTTGACCTTCGGTTTCTACGCCCTCGGCGATCACCTCCAGATCCAGCGCGTGTGCCATTGCAATCACGGCTGAAACGATCGCCGCATCTTCACGGTCGTGAAGAATATCGGAAATGAAAGTCTTATCGATTTTGAGCGTATCTATCGGGAAGCGTTTGAGGTGTGAAAGGCTCGAGTAACCGGTGCCGAAGTCATCTATGGCAACGCGTATCCCCATTTCGCGCAGGGAACTCAAGACTTTGCCTACGCCATCCGGATCGTCGAGCATGCTGGTTTCGGTGATTTCAAGTTCGATGCAATGCGGGAAACATTGTTCCCTGTCTAGCCGAACCTTGATGCGCTCGACGAGCTGAGGCGCGCGAAACTGTGAGGCCGCGAGGTTAATCGCCAAGCGCATTTCGCTGTAGCCGCTATCGTGCCAACATCGCAACTGGGCAAACGCGCCGTCGAGTACCCAATTGCCAATCTCCTGCATGAGGCCAGCTTCCTCGGCAAGTTGCACAAATTCTTCAGGCATTACTATTCCACGCGTCGGATGGTGCCAGCGAAGCAATGCCTCCGCACCAGCAATGTGCCCAGTGCGCATATCTATTTTTGGTTGGAAGTAGAGCTCGAATTCTTTTCTAATCAGCGCAGAACGCAAGGAGTTTTCCAGCAGACGCATTGCTGCCCCTTGCTCGGCGAGCTCCATGGAGAAAAACTGGAACGCATTTTTGCCCAGTTCCTTCGCTCGGTACATCGCCATATCCGAATTCTTTAGCAGTGACTCAACGTCATCGGCATCGTCAGGAAATATACTGATGCCGATCGAAGCGGAAACATGAATTTCATGGCCTTCGATGCTGTTCGGCTTTCGGATTTCCTCAAGAATTTTTGCCGCAACGAGGCGCGGTTGATCGAGGTCAATGAGTTGTTCCAACACCACCATGAACTCATCACCTGAGAGGCGCACAAGAAAGTCACTCGCGCGCAGGGCACATTTCAATCGCTCGGCAATTTCTCTCAGGAGTTCGTCACCAATGCGGTGACCAAGCGTGTCGTTGACTTCCTTGAAACGATCAAGATCAATGAACAGCGCAGCAACGCGCACGCTGCCGCGGCGCGCACGCGCAATTGCTTGCTGAATGCGGTCCTGCAGCATTGCGCGGTTCGGCAAACTGGTGAGGCCGTCGTGCGTTGCCTGATAAATAAGCCGCTCTTCCGCCATTACCCGTGTGGTTACATCCTGCGCAAGCGAAAGGATTGAGATTACTTGGCCGGACTCATCGCGCAGGCTGGAGTTATACCATTCGCACCAGATAATTCGGCCGTCACTTCGGTAATTGCGATTCAGGCTGGTGGTGCGCGGATGAGTGGCGTCCAGGAGGCGCATATTTACCGTTAAAAATTGTGGGTCGTCATCTTCGACGACAAAACGCCAATCGCGAAAATGCTTGCCAATTACCTCACTTTGCGACCAACCAAAAATTTTCTCGGCCTGCGGAGACCAACGTCGAACGTGAAAATTGTGATCCCATTCGATAACAGCGAGCGGTGAGTTCTCGAAATGTGATGTCAGCATCCAGTTGGCACGTCGCAGTTCGATCTCGGTGCGTTTTAATTCATCGATGTCAGTGGCGGCAGAATAAATACCCACCACTTGGCCCTCGATATCGTAACGCGGCGTGTACTCATACGTCATCCAGCGCTCTTCACCGTCGCCGCTTTTGACCAGCCAATCGGCGGAAACGGTCTCGCCTTCGAGCACTCGTTTCCATAAGGGCTCTATTTCCTTGAATCGTTTCTCGCCGTCTACTGTCAGTGCGTCTTTCCCGATAATTTCATCGCGTCGCTTCCCGACAAGGATTTCTAGCCGTCTGTTCACAAGGCGATAGCGGTAGGATTCGTCGACATAAGCCATTGGATAAGGCAAACTGTCCATCGCGGTACGCAGTTCTGCCTCGCTGCTTTCGAGTTCTACATGCGCAGTCCTGATGTCATGGATGTCGGTACCGACGACGTAGAGTCCTTGTACGTGGCCATCCGGACCAATGTCCGGGACCGTACGTATCCGGTGCCAGCGTGGCCCTGCCTTGACGGTGGCCACAAGACGTTCATAAATCACTGTTTCACCGCTAAGCGCCCGCTTTACGAGCAGGGTGGCAAAGTCTGCAGTTGCTTGCCCGAGCACTTCCGCCGTCGTGCGGCCGATCACTTCGTGACGTGCTTTGCCGTGTAGCGTCAGAAACGAGTTGTTGACAAACTTGTAACGTCGGGAGGTGTCGAGATAGGCGATCGACTCCGGAATATTGTCGGTGAATAGCCGCAGCTGACGTTCCTGGTGTTGCAAGCTTTCACGCATGACGACGTCGTTGTGAATATCGGTCAGCACGGTGTAAATGCCGGCTACGGTGCCATCTTCGCGCGTGTCGGGAACAAGATGTCCGCGCACCCATCGCAAGCCCTTGTTTGGTAAGTCTGCCAACCGATCGTAGGTAGTCGTTCGGCCGTTCATTGCCGAGGTAAGGTGTGGTTGGATCGTAGCGACAACATCGGCACCAAACGCGTCTTCCATCGTTTTGCCAATGACATCTGCCTCCTTCAGCCCGAGCCATTCCTCCCCCGTCTTGTTGTAAAAGCGGACCCGCTGGTCGGCTCCGACATAGCTGATCGGCAAGCCGATGTTGTCGGTAATGAGTCTCAGTTGTCGTTCGCGCTCGATGATTTGCTGCTTAAGCAGATGGTCGCGCTCCACGTCAGCTATTGACACGTAAACACCGCAGACATCGCCCGTTGGCGTACGATCCGGAAAAATATTGACGCGAATATGTCCATCGGGGTGGCCGGGATAGCTCGCGTTGCGCTCGTAAGAAATTGTCTCACCGCTCAGTGCGCGAACGGTGAATGGCTGGATTTCTGCAAACTGTTGCGCACCCAGGATCTCGCTCCAGTGCTTGCCGATGATTTTTTCTTCGCTACGTCCGAACCAGTCACACGCGACCCGATTCACGTAGAGATAACGAAGGTCGCGATCAGATTTTGAAAGCGGCATATCGACACTGTCCATGATCGCGCGAATTTCACGCTCCTTGCGGACCAGATTTTGACGAAGTTGGTAATCTTCCTCGATATCGGTACCAATGAGGTATGCCCCCTTGATGCTGCCATCCGGCTGGGTATCGGGTAAAAACTCCATACGGATGTGTCGTTGCGGCCCGACCAAGGCAAGCGAGAGTGTATCAATCTTCTGGGCTTCGCCCTGCAAGCACCGATAAGCTAATGGTGCGTAAAACTCATACGCAATTTTTGAGAGGAACGTAGATACATGTTTCCCGATCAGATTCGGATCCTGATTGCCGATCCATTTCTGGAACGGCTTATTCATGAACCTGAGAACGAGATCGTGGTCTATATAAAGAATTGGACGTCCGGTATCGTCGGAAAGGTGGCGTAACATGCGTTCTTGTTCGATGAATGCGGCATCCAGGCTTTGCACATCTTGCACTTGAGCAACCTGCGCCAGAATGGCGAGCAAGCTGCCATCTTCACTGCGAACAGGAAAGTAGGCGACGCTAATCCACTTGAGTTCTCCTGCGGAGTTTGTCCAAGGACGGGTAAAGTTTGCAGGCGACCCGTGCATCAAAACGTGATCGAGATGTGGTTTGGCGAATTCATAATCAGCGGTCGAAATGACATCACGAATGCATTTGCCAACGACGTCGCGCGCGCTGCGTCCTGTCAAGTCGAGATACGCCTGATTGACTAGCGCAAAACGTGCGTCTGTCGTGATCAGGCAAGCTGGTGTGCCGAGCGCGAGGATACCAGGCGCAAGTGATTGAATCTCTGGTGCTAGCGATTCGAGGGAGAATTGGACGTTGAGCATCAAGGGACAGTTGCAAGCAAGAAAGCGGTTGCGCGCCGCATATGGCCGCAATCTCATGCCGGATAGTAATATGAATCCTTGTTGTTGGGCCTGAACTTGCACTACTTAACCGAACCGAATGGGTTTCCAACGTTGACGTAACGGGGTTTTCCGCTATAATTATGGTTATGCGGGAATAGCTCAGTTGGTAGAGCGCAACCTTGCCAAGGTTGAGGTCGAGAGTTCGAGACTCTTTTCCCGCTCCATAATACTTCGGGGAAGGTGTAAACCTTCCCCGATTCTTTTGAGCCATGCACGTATTTGGCCCCGCGGCGGGTTAGCAAAGTGGTTATGCAGCGGATTGCAAATCCGTAGACATCGGTTCGATTCCGGTACCCGCCTCCAGTTATTGCCCCTTGCCCTGTTGTTCGTCAAATCCCGTAAAATTTGCTTTGCGTTCCGACGTTCATGTTCGCCCGGGTGGTGAAATAGGTAGACACAACGGACTTAAAATCCGTCGAGGCTAATCCCCTCATACCGGTTCAAGTCCGGTCCTGGGCACCAAAAATCAAGTTTTCACCACATCAATAAGCGAATTTTCCCTGAGGAAAGTTCGCTTTATTTTTTGGGCATCTACCGGCATTTGTCAACCTGCACACAATAACGAGTGCAGTGTTGCGCACTGCTAACTCCAAAAGTGCCATCAATGCGCGACACGAGGTTCTTGGGGCTTGGTCGGTCGCGCCGCGCAATCCTGATCGCCGCTGTGCCATGCGCGACCGCTTCAAAAAGCAAAACGCCCGTCTGTGCCGGGCGTTTTGCTTATGACCTGCTATCAAATGCTGGTAATCAAAACGGTTGTCTTTCGATGTGCTTCACTTGGGTGAAGCCATTGACCGTGTAGGTCATCGTTGCGTTGCTCGCATCGGTGAAGTCGATTGACATCGACCCAACTACCGTCGACGTGAACAGGGAAGGGCTATACGGTACTCCCAGCCAAGCCGATGATGCATGCGTGTAGACCGTACCGGACCAGACGGTACCATTCCAGCTACCACCTTGCGCTGTGAAGAATGTTGCCTTGCCCGCCGCGTTGTATGTGTACCAGACCGGGAACAAAACTCTGCCTTGCTGGGCAATATTGATGCCCCAGCCGTCCTCAGCGAATGTTGCCCACCAGATATCATTGGTGCGCAAGTTTGGTCCACTGGTTTCCGCAGCAAAAATTTGACGCTGTATCGACTTGGTTCCGCTGACGCCATTGATGGTGTAGGCGAGGGTGGCGGCGCTATTGCCGGTGTAGGTTATTGTCGCTGTACCCACAGGCGCACCGATTGCAAAGCTCGCCTTGTTATACGCGCTAAATGGCGACGAAGTAGGCAGGAACAATGGGCCAGTGAAAACGGTACCAGCCGCGTTGAAGCTACCGCCCGGCATGACATACCAAAGTGGTTTGCCGAGATTGTCGTAGGCGAAGATCACATTGAACTGGATCGGGCCGTGCTGGGTTACAGACATTCCCCAACCATTTTCTGCCGCACCAGCCCACCACATATCCGTGTAATCCGCTGGCCCTTGTGCAACCAACCTCACGTCAAAGTTGGTCTGCTCAAAGACTCTGCCGGAGACATGGCCAGCAGGGTAGAAATAGGTCACCACATATTGCTTGGTGCCGCTGGCGGATGTCGGTGCTGGCAGAGAACAGTTGGCAACTGCCGCGTCAATGGAATCAGGCAAAACTGCGAGTGGAAGTTGTGAACAACCGCTGATTGGAACAGCGTTATCGAAGAACGTCACGCTACCAACTGGGCTGTTCATTTTGACAAGCGCAGTCAGCGTGGCAGTGCGTCCACTGACAATGGGTGGCAACGGGTTGGCTGATACCGTCAACACAGCAGAGTTCAAAGCAACAATCTGCGCATAGCTGGTGCTCGCCGCTGCATTGCTGGCGTCACCGGAATAGGTCGCCAAATAAGTACGTGGATTCTGGTTTTGGAAGTTGCCTGGGACAACGCAACTTGACATACCCGCAACCAGCGTTACAGCACCACAACCGGCCAGCGGCACTAATCCGTTACTGGTGCTAACACCGAACGCCACAGTACCTGTCTGACCATTGCCTGTAACCGACGCAATCAGGGTCACCGAAGCACCATAGCCAGCGACGTTTGTCGTTGACGTAAGTGCAATCGGCACATTTCTCGGTGTAACACTCACCGTTGCAGAAGGCAGACCGACGCCGGCAATATTGGTCGCAGTAACAGAACAAGTGTAAGTCGTGTTATTGGTTAGACCGACGACCGTAACTGGCGAACTTGCGGCAGTGGCCGTAATGGCGCCTGGGTTACAGGTTGCTGTGTACCCGGTGATCGCACTTCCACCGTTTGAAGCGGGTGCCGTAAAGGTAATCACAGCTTGTGTGTTACCCGGCGACGCTGATCCAATGGTAGGCGCCCCCGGCGGCACGATAGGTGCCGGGGTAACGGTCGCTGTTCCCGATGCTGGGCCGGAACCGGTCACATTGCGTGCAGTTACCGAACAGGTGTAAAGCGTACCGTTCACGAGGCCTGTGACGTTCAGCGGCGAAGTCGTGCCCGTTGCAGTGCCGCCCGCGCCACCGGTACACGTTGCCGTGTAGTCGAGGATCGGGCTACCGCCAGTAACGGAAGGTGGCGAGAAGCCGATAAAGGCTTGGTTGTTTGCGGGTTGCGCGAGACCAATGGTTGGTGCACCTGGCGCAGATGCGGTAACGGTGAAGCTCTGCGTAACCGTAGGCGAGGCAGCGTTGAAATTCGCATTGCCGGGCTGGCTTGCAACAATGGTACATAGACCCGCTGAGACGAACGCGGCGCTGGAACCGGCGACGGTACATACGCCGGGCGTCGATGATGTGTATGTCACGGCCAAAGTTGATGTTGCCGTCCCAGTTAGAGCAATTGGAGACGCGTTGAAAGGTTGGTTGGCAATCGCGCCAAAAGTGATGGTCTGATTAGCCTTGTTCACGGTCAGTGTGAACGCCTGGGTCGCCGCAGGTGCGGTTCCTGTTGCCGTGATGGTCAACGGGAAGGTGCCCGCCGCAGTCGGCGTGCCAGCAAGCACACCAGCAGAAGTCAAGGTCACACCGCCCGGCAACGCACTTGCCGTCGTGAAGGTTGGTGGTGGCGAACCAGTAGCGGTGACGGTAAATGAACCGGCAGCACCGACGGTGAATGTCGCCGCAGCGCCACTCGTAAACGCTGGTGGCACTGGGACTGGTGATGGCACGACTGTGACCGCTGCGGAAGCGGGGCCGGTACCGACCGCATTTCTCGCCACAACCGTACACGAATACGAGTTCGCGTTGATCAAGCCCGTGACGGTGATTGGCGAAACGGTATTAGTGGCGCTGCCATTGGGTGTGCCGGTACAAGTTGCAGTGAAATCAATTATCGGACTACCACCGTTATTGGTCGGCGCTGTGAAAGCGACAGTCGCCGTATTATTGCCTGGAGTACCGGCACCAATGGTCGGTGCTGCTGGGGCACTTGCAGTAATCGTAAAGCTTTGTGGCACCGCTGTAGCCGCAAGGAAATCGACGTTACCTGACTGGTTTGCGGTAATCGTGCAGGTACCCCCGGTAACGAACGTGACTACGGCACCCGCGACTGTACAAACGGCCGTCGTGCTCGACGTAAACGTAAGTGGCAACGTTGAAGTCGCCGACGCACCAGTGATGGTAAACGGCGATGCGTTAAACGGCTGCCCGGCGATTGCGCCGAAGGTTATAGTCTGAGCGCGCTTGGAGACGACCAGCGTAAATGATTGTGTGGCGTTCGGCAGATTGCCATTGGAAGCGGTGATTGTGAGCGGATACGATCCAGCCGTACCGGTTGCTGGCGTGCCGGAAAGCAAACCGCCGGATGTCAGCGAAAGTCCTGATGGCAATGTTCCGGTTGTAAAAGTCGGTGCCGGTGAACCGGTGCCGGTTACGTTGAACGTCGTGCCCGCAGTCGCAACGGTGAAGGTGGTCGTTGCTGCGCTGGTAATGGTCGGTGCGGAGCTCAGATTTAAAGTGAAAGTAGTCGCTGGAAATGCGGAAAAAACCGGATTTGTTGCGCATGGAGAACCAT
>JBKJMK010000212.1:0-4771 GCA_046596005.1 Usitatibacteraceae bacterium
GGGCCGGTCAGGATCGTCATCGTGCATGACAACTGCACCGAAAGAAAGCTGGCCGAATCCACTTTGCGCGCGAGCGAAGAATTCAACCGCAGCATTATCGAAAGCAGCCCGGACTGCATCAAGGTACTCGACCTCGACGGCAATCTGCTCTCCATGCTGAGCGGGCAGGCACTGCTCGGGATCGAAGACATCCGGCCTTTTTTGAATAAATCGTGGCTCGATTTTTGGCATGGCGAAGATCGTCTGGCGGCGCAAGCGGCGGTAGAGGCAACAACAGCAGGCGCAACGGGACATTTCGTCGGATTTTTCCGTACACTTCGCGGTGAACCAAAATGGTGGGACGTGGCCATTTCGCCGATTCTGGGTGCAAACGGCAAACCCGAACGATTACTGAGCGTTTCGCGCGACGTGACAAAACGAAAACATGCGGAAATGAACCTCGCCTTTCTCGCCGCCGTCAGTCACGAACTCGTCCTCTGGACAAACGTGGACGAGATGATGAAGGTCGTTGCCGCAAAACTGGCCGCACATTTCGATCTCTCGATCTGTGCGTTTGTTGAGGTGGACGAAGCAGCCGAACAGGCCGTTGTCTCCCATGATTGGCATCGAGAGGACGTGCCGGGGCTGGTCGGTGTCTACCGGCTTGCTGATTTTGTAGGGGAGGAATTTATACGCCTGGCGCGGGCAGGCGAAGCGATCATTATTGGCGATACGGCAAGTGACGAGCGCACCAGCAATGAGAAATTCGCTGCGCTTAAAATCGCTTCCTTCATATGCATGCCGCTTAATCGGGATGGTCAATGGCGCTTCGCGCTGTGCCTCTATCGTTCGCAGCCTCACTATTGGCGGGAGGACGAAATCGAACTCACGCGCGAACTCACTGCGCGCATCTGGACACGACTCGAACGCTTGGGTGCGGAGGCAGCTTTGCGCGTGAGCGAGGAGCAGTACCGCAATTTGTTCAATTCGATGGATGAGGGCCTTTGCGTCATCGAAATGATTTTCGATGACCAAGGCATTCCGGTTGACTTTCGCTATTTGGAAGTGAACCCTTCCTTCACAAAACATAGTGGCATGCACGACACCATCGGCAAACGGGTGCGTGAATTGCTGCCGAATATTGAAGCGTATTGGCTGGAACTTTATGGCAAAGTCATCCTGACGGGTGAACCGGTTCGCTACACAAATAAAGTCCATGAATTGGACGACCGATGGTTTGATGTCTATGCCTTTCGGCTAGGCGGGCCGGCAAGCCAAAAGGTAGGCGTCCTTTTTACCGACATTACCGAACGCACCAGGACGGCGGAAGCGCTGCGCCAAAGCGAACAACGTTTCCGCGCATTGTTTGATCGGGGCCCGATCGCCATGTATTCGTGTGACACATCGGGTAGGACACAGGAATACAACCGCGTCGCCGTTGCGTTATGGGGACGGGAACCGGCGCCAGGTGAGAGCGACGAGCAGTTTCGCAGCGCCTTCAAAATGTATCTGCCCGACGGCACGTTTTTGCCCTTCGCCGATACCCCAATGACGAACGTGCTGCGCGGCAAATTACCGGCCGTGCAAGACAAACAAGTCGTCATCGAGAGGGCGGACGGCACGCGAATCACCATCGTCGCCAACATTGTTCCGCTAAAGAATGAACTTGGAAAGATCACCGGCGCAATAAATTGCTTTTACGACATTACGGAGCGAAGCCTCCTGGAGAAGAAAACACTGGAACAAGCCGAAGCGCTGGCCGACCTCAGCCGCCGCAAGGACGAGTTCCTGGCGATGCTAAGTCATGAACTCCGCAATCCGCTCGCCCCTATCTCGAACGCCGTGCATCTGCTGCGCCGTCAGAAAAACGAGGACCCGATCCAGCTGCAAGCGCGCGGCATCATCGAGCGTCAGGTAGGTCAACTGACGCACCTCATAGACGATCTGATGGAAGTATCCCGGATCACCACAGGAAGAATCCATCTTCACGAAGAACGGTTGGCACTGGTTGGCATTGTTGAACACGCCGTTGAGACCGTTCGGCCGCTCATCGACCAGTTTCGCCATGCGCTTGAACTGTCTGTTCCGAAAGAACCAATCTGGCTGCATGCCGACGCCGCCCGACTGGAGCAGGTGTTGGTCAATCTTCTCACCAACGCGGCCAAATATACCGTTGAGGGCGGCTCCATCTGGTTATCCATTGCGCAGGAAGGCGATGAAGCGGTGTTACGCGTGCGGGATTCTGGTATCGGTATCTCACCCGAATTGCTCCCCCGTATCTTTGATCTTTTCACACAGGCTGATCGCTCACTGGACCGTTCGCAAGGCGGGCTGGGCATCGGTTTGTGCCTGGTGCAGCGTCTGGTGGAAATGCACCGGGGCAGGGTGGAGGCTTACAGCACCCTGGGCAAGGGTAGCGAATTCGTTGTACGCCTTCCGGTTGTTCAAAATTCCGCATTGTCGCCAATGGCTTCCATCGAAAAGACGCAGCTGTCCAGTGAAACATTACGCGTGCTGATCGTCGAGGACAATGCGGACGCGGCAGAGACTTTGTCACTGCTTCTGGAATTATCCGGTCATGTTGTGCGAACTGCGCACGATGGCCTGGCTGCGTTGGAAGCCGCACTCGAATACCGACCGCATGTCGTGCTGTTGGATATCGGCTTGCCGGGAATGGACGGGTTTGCGGTCGCAAAACAGCTGCGTCAGCAACCCGCACTCAGCAAAGTATTGTTGGTGGCGATGACTGGATACGGAGAGGTCGTCGCCCGCCAGCGTTCGCGCGAAGCCGGTTTCGATCACCATTTAGTCAAACCCGCCGACTTCGGAAAGCTGCAAGAGATTTTGGCAAGCGTCTCGGACGCAGGTGTCCGGTAAGATCTCACAGATCTTGCGAAACGTCGCACCTTTCCACTATTGTTGTCGCATCAAATTTTTTGGAGCAAATTCTGAAAAATGGCTCCTCAACCTTGTCTCACCTTTTTCGCACGCAATGATCAATGAAAAATCCAATTTTTAAACGCGCTCCGCCGACCAAAGCGACTATTACGCCGATCGAACGGGAGCCAGTGTTTTTGGCGCGGGGCATGAAAACTGCGCTCGTCATCATTGCCTTCGCGTGTGTGATTTTTTTCCTGCGTTATGCCAGGGATTTCCTCATTCCGATGGCAATGGCGCTGGTGTTTGCCGCAGTGCTCGACCCAATCACTCGCCGACTTCGCGCCATCGGTATTAACGCGTCCATTGCGGCTGGATTGACTGTGCTGATCGCACTGTTCGCGCTTGGCGGCAGCATCTATTTGGTAAGCGATGATTTCGTCGCGGCGGTTGAAAAGCTGCCGGCACTGTCGCAAGGTCTCAAGGACCGTGCAAAAACCGAGCAGGCCGCCGCGCCCAGCACCGTCACAAAACTCTCCGAAACCGCCAAAAACCTCGAGGAGGCCGCCAGTACCCTTAGCGGAACACCAGCGCCCTTGACGAAGCCCGCGCCACGCGCGGAGGTCAGGGTGGAATCTAAACCAAGCTGGTTGCGAGCCCAGTTGGCGACGGGGTCCACGACAGTCCTGGAAGTAATCGGCCAGGTCCTGCTAGCCTTGTTAATTACGCATTTCATTCTTGCCTCGGGCCCAATGCTGCGCCGCAAGCTGTTGCGCGCGTCTGGTAACCACCGCAACCACCGGGAGTTGATGAGACGCATTTTGTCCCAGTCGTGCAGACAGGTGCAGATGTATGTCGTGATTATGCTGGTAACGTTGTTGCAGTGGCCATCGCCGTGTGGCCGGTTTTTTACTTAAGGGGGTTTGAGCAGCCTGGCTTATGGGCCATATTTGCGGGCGTTCTTCATATCGTGCCTTACGTGGGCTCTGCTGCCATCGCTGCTGCCGCTGCGGGGGTTTCCTATCTTGGCAGCCCGGATATACTTGACGCCGTAAATTCCGGCCTCATCGTGCTGGTGGTTGTGTCACTGGTCGCCACGCTGCTTTCAACCTGGCTGCAAAGCCGGACCTCGCGGATGAACCAGGTCGCTATTTTTGTCGGAATCATGTTTTGGGGATGGCTATGGGGCTTGTGGGGCCTGTTTTTGGGGGCGCCCATCGTCGTGGTCGTAAAGGTGGTATGCGATAACGTATCGTCACTGCGTGGCGCAGCGAGGCTGCTGGGGGACTAAGCGGGTTTACGTGCGCCGGTGTTGAAAAAACCGGGGTGTAAAACTTCCGAATCTGCGCGCACTCTCCCGTTTCGGGGTGGTTCTCAGCCCAACGTTTTGTAGGATTAATACTACAAAATTATCGGCGGGATTCGATTGGGTTTTTATCGGCGCAGCCTTAGCATCACCTTGTCCTACAACGTTTTTCTTGCCTGACAGCATCTATTTGCGACAAATCGCAAGCAGGCACAAATATTGTCCAAAAATTTGCATCAATCAAGCTGGCGTTCGCGTACTTTCTTCTTAAGAATATCGAGAATCTTTGCATGATCACTGGATTTGTCCAACGAAAAATTGGCACCTAGCGCCAATGCGTGCTTGTGGAGCTCGCGAGAAGCATGATTGGTAAAAAGTATGATCACGACGTCTTTGGATTGCGGAAGAAGCCGAATGGCTTTGACGACATCAAATCCACTCCCGTCTTTCAGTTGTAAATCAATGATGACGACGTCTGGGCGCAAACGACCAATTTCTTCGATGGCACTTATGGCGGAATCGTCGCAGCCGACAATGTCGACGTAACCAGGGTCACTGAAAAGTTCGCTTAACATTTCCGTAATTTGTGGCGAATCATCTAGAATAAAT
>JBKJMK010000399.1:0-3988 GCA_046596005.1 Usitatibacteraceae bacterium
CCGTGCCGATCGCATCATGCATGCGAATGTTGCACCAGGTGAGAAAAGAAATCGATAACACCGCACCGCCAATGCCTGCGAAGCTGGAGATGACGCCCATCACCATACCAAACGCGAGCATGCCGCCCCCACCTGGCAGAGCGTGGCGACTCTTCGGTTTCAGGTCAAACAGAAGTTGCAGCGCCAGAAAACAAATGAAGCCAACGAAAAATGTCTTCAGAAAAGCAGTGCTTGAAAAATGTGCAATCACCGCGCCGGAAAAAGTACCCAGCAAAATTCCCGGCAGCATTTGTTTTACCACCAGCCAGTTCACCGCCTGATGCTTGTGGTGCATCCATGCGCTGGCGATGCCTCCCGGAATGATGGTTGCCATTGAAGTTGCCAGCGCCATGTGGATCAGGTGATCGCCCGAAAAGCCCTGCGCTGCAAATGTGAGCGACAAGATCGGCACCATGACCGAACCGCCGCCGATACCCAGAAGGCCTGCGAAGAAGCCGACGAAAATGCCCACGCTGAGATAGGTCAGCCAAAAAGCGATCTCCATCAGATCACCAGATTTGCGATCAACGGAATTAATACTGCGCCCGCCACGCCGTGCATGCCCATTGCGAGCCCCGAGAAGGCCCCCGCCTCGGCATTGATCGATAGTGCGCGCGAAGTACCAATGCCGTGTGATGCAACGCCAATGGCAAAGCCGCGCTGCCACCACGCCGTTAAGCGCAAGGCATCGAGCACGTAACGGGCGACAATGGCACCGATAACGCCAGTGCTCACTGCGAACACTGCGGTCAATGTCGGGGAGGCGGAAATTCTTTCGGCCACGCCCATGGCGATGGGGGCGGTGACGGACTTGGCCATCATCGCCTTCTGGATGATGCTGTCCGCGCCCAGCAAACGGGCGATGCCGACGGCGCTGATGATTGATACTGCGCCGCCACACAACAACGACACCACCAGCGGCAACACTTTGCCGCGCAACGCGCCCCAGCATTGATAAATCGGCACGGCCAGCGCGACCGTTGCCGTACCAAGCAGAAAGTGGATGAACTGTGCGCCTTCGAAATATTTCGCATACGGCATGTCGATGAGCGAGATACCAGCAGCAACGATAAGTACGGCAATGGCAACGGGATTGGCAAACGGATGGCGATTTGCGCGTTCATAAATGGTCACGCCAGCTTCGTAGGCGGCGAGTGTGAGTAACAGCGCAAACAGCGGGCTGCCGGCGAGATAGACCCAGATTTCGGCGATGGGTAAAGCAGGTGTCACGGCGCGGGTTTCCCACCGGGCCAAAATCGTAATATCGCTGCGCTTACTGCAATCGTCGCGGTCACACTTACGATCAGGGCGATGCTGATGGCCAGGAAATGGGTTCGGAGTTGCGGCAAGAACATCACCACGCCGACGGCGGCGGGAACGAACAGGAGCCCCAAGTGTTTGGTCAGCGTTGAGGCCACGATATCGATGGGTACATCGACTTTACCGCGCTGAATGAAGAAGGCCAATAGCAGCATCAGGCCGATGACCGGCCCGGGAACAGGAAGGGCGAACAGGCGCGTAACAATTTCACCAGCCCCCTGAAAACTGAGCAAGATGATCAGGCCCCGAATCATGATCGTCGATGAGTGGGCGCGGCGAACAGGGTCAAAACTTCTCCCCCAACAGCTTCAGTACCGATTTCAATTCCGCAGACGTCACCGGCGTGATCGACAGCCGGTTGCCTCGTTGCAGCGTGATCATGCTGGCCAGGGACGATTGTTCACGCATTTCCGCCAGCGGGAGCAGACGGGTCTTTTTAACCAGCTTCACATCCACCAGCATCCAGCGCGGCGTTTCGCGCGTGGCTTTCGGATCAAAGTACTTGCTCTTTTTGTCCCATTGGGTTTCGTCTGGGTAAGCGGCGCTGGCAACCTTGGCAAGCCCGGCGATTCCCGGTTCAGGACACGACGAATGGTAGAACAACACCTCATCGCCAAGGTTCATCTGGTCACGCATGAAATTGCGCGCGAGGTAATTGCGTACGCCGAACCAGGGAACGGTTTGATTCTTCGTCTTGACGAGATCGTCAATGGAAAATTCTTCCGGCTCGGATTTCATCAACCAGCAGGTCATGATTACGATATCAGGGAAATAAAAATACAGCGGGATGGCATGGCGCTTGAGGGTTCGCTTAGATCCGCACTCTTGAACCAGGGTTCAAGGCGGGCGCTCACCGGGTGCCTTTAGGTACGTCCGCGTAGGACGCGCACACCAGCACCACTTGAGCAAGCGTCCATCGACTAACAGTCTAAGGCTCAAAGGATCTAAGACCTAAGCGAACGCTCAAACACCATGCAACGAACTCATCATAACGCGTTAAAGACCACATCGGGGGGGCTCGCGTTGAACCGCCTGTGTCGCGCTAAAAAAGCTTTTCCTGATCCGAAATTGCCTTTTCAATAATATCTTCGAACGTGTTTATTCTACTTCGCGTGAAGTCAACGTCAATGCCGGCGTGTGAAGTTTTGGTTGCGCGGTCAGCGCCCGGTTTTTGCAAGTGTTCGTGGGCGATATTGAGTGCTGCCATGATGGCGATACGCTCGTTGCCCACCACCTTGCCGGTGTCGCGAATTTCGCGCATTTTCTTGTTGAGGAAATCCACCGATGCCACCAGCTGGCGCTCTTCCCCATCGGGCGCGGCAACACGGAACTCGCGCCCCATCACGCTAATGGTAATTCCTTTGGGGTCTTTAACGTCTTTCGCTGCCTTCGTGTCACTCATTGGTATTCAATCTAACTTTCGGGAAGCTGCGCAACCAAAGCCTCAATCCGTGTCTTGGCAAGATCGAGTTTTTCGGAAAGCCGTTTGACCTCATCGGATTTGGACGCAACACTTTGGCGCAACTCGTTGTTCTCCGACCGCAGCCGGTGAAACAGGGTAACGAAATGATTGAGCTTGTCTTCAAAGCGCTGGAGGTCTTGTTCCATGCGTTGAAATTTAACGAAAAAACCCTGCTACGTCAATGCTTAAGGTGATAATTTTAAAGTTTTTTCATATTTGAAAAATTGTGTAAATTCTGAACAGCACATCCACATCGACCGTCATTGCCTTTACGTACTGCGCATTCACTCCTATAGTGTTTGGCAACCGCCATAAACCATCCAGACAAGACCGGCACCATGCTGTCACCGCTCGCCCCTCCCGAAAAACCCGCCAACGCCGCCCAATCGACACAATTGCTGCGGTTGCTCGCGGACAGCATCCCAGCGTTGGTCGCCTATTTTGTTCGCGATAATTTCCGCTGCCAGTTTGCGAACAAGGCATACGCAATCAATTTCGGGCTGGATGAGCAAACCATCGTCGGCAAGACCGTGACCGAAATCATTGGTGCGGAAGCATTTGTCGCCATTAAGCCGTATGTGGAGCGCGCCTTGCTCGGCGAGACTGTCCGTTATGAGCGTCAAAATCGTCTGTCCGACGGCAGTGAACGCACACTTGAAGTGACCCTGATTCCGCATTTTGACGACGCGGGTACGGCGCAAGCGGCGTTTGTGCTCATCCACGACGTCACCCGCTACCATGAGTCTGAAAGAGCAATCCGCGACAGCGAAGAACGGCTTCGAAAATTTGCCGATGCGACCAACGAGGGCATCGTGTTTATTGACGCCGGTATCATCGTTGACTGCAATGAAGCTGCGGCCCGGATGATGCGGTTGACGCACGCGGAGCTGGTCGGTCGTCGCAATCAGGATTTCATCGCACCCGAAGATTACGAAACGGTCGCGAGCAACATACGCGCGGGGTTTGAACGGCCTTACGAAATCACCCTGATTCGCGACGATGGCAGCAGGCTGGCCGTGGAACTGGTCGGCAAGGATCTTGTTTATTCCGGCGTCACCCATCGCATGACTGTGATACGCGACATCAGCGACAGGAAGCAGGCCGAGGCGCGCATTCAGTTTCTGGCTCATCACGATACCCTTACGCATCTTCCCAACCGTGCGTTGC
>JBKJMK010000016.1:0-3880 GCA_046596005.1 Usitatibacteraceae bacterium
CTACAGATGGCCGCAGTTAAGTCGAAGACTGACACGAGCAGCATTGCAAGTGCTGTCACCGCTCTAGAGACCTTACGGCAACAAGTTAGCGACGCTAAAGCAACATTACCTCGCGTACAACGCAGATTTGTAGCCTCGCCGGTCCCTATCAAATTACTTCACGGAGCGCTTGTGCTTGGGTGGGGTGAAACCTATTACCCCGTATCCAAAGAGGCGACGCCAGAACAACCAACGTTGGACGCGCCTGTAAAGGTAGCGCCTCCATTTCTCATGATCCCATCGAGCCATGCCGAAAGCCTTTTCGGGATAATTATTGAGCATGGTCAGTGATCTTGATGGCGTTCGTCACCCAGTTGATCAAATTGCTTGATGGGGAGTAGAAGATCCCCCTCAAGGGCCTTGAACAAACGGCCCTATTTTGAGAGAGTCGCTTTCGACCAAGAAAGAGACCATCAAAGTGTGCCATATCTTGTTGTGTGACCCCAAGTTTTTTCAATTGCTGCTGCAAATCGATATCGATCTGGCTGAGCAAACGCGTGTGCGGAACTGTTCGTGTGGCGGCCCGCTCCATCGTGCCAACTATCCGCGCAAGCCACGTGGCTGCCTCAACGAAGCGCGTGCTGATTTCGCGTCCCGTTTCAGCTTCTGTTGCAGTCAGTGCCGCAAGCGGTCGACTGCCATGTCCGTGCGTTTTTTAGGTCGACGTGTGTATTTATCGCTGGCGGTGGTGCTGCTGTCGGCGCGGCTAGCCGGGCCGACAGCAAGAGCCGCGCGCGTCTGCGCGACCCTGGCCGTTCCGGTGCGTACGTTGCGCCGCTGGCAAGAGTGGTGGACACAGTACTTTCCGGCAACACCGCTCTGGCAGGGGGCCTGCGCCCGTTTCATGCCGCCCGTGGCAACGACCGAACTTCCGACCAGCCTGATCGCACGCTTTGCTGGCTGCGCGGCAGAATCGATGCATCGAATCCTGACGTTTCTCACCCCCCTGACGGTCCGGCAATGATCACGTTATGGAAGGGCCGCGCATCACCCGCAGAGGATGCCGATAGCCAAACTTTGTGAGGGTTCGTAAGCTTCTGTCCCTGTAGCGATGCCGCCGGTATCGCATCATTGGGAGAGCTTTTTGAATGGATTAACCGATTCCACTAAACGCGATCGTTGGGCGCGCTTGCGCTTCTCGATCATTGGTCCGTTACTCGCCGCGCCACCTGGACCGAAGGCGTTACAGGCCGCATTGCAACTGCTCGCAGCCAAGACCTGGCGCGATCCTGTGTCGGGCCTGGATGTCTGTTTCGCCGCTTCGACCATGGAGCGTTGGTACTACAAGGCGCGGCGTGCCAACGATCCGGTGGCTGCTCTCAAGGATCGCTTGCGCGCCGATGTCGGCTGCTTCCCAAGCATGACGCCGACAGTCATCGATACCCTGACCACCCAGTATCGCGAGCATCCGGGGTGGACCGTCCAGCTGCATGTCGATAATCTACGCGCCGCACTCAAGGGTAGCGATACCGCGATTGCCTCTTATCCCTCGATCCGGCGCTATCTCAAAGCACAGGGCATGTTCCGTCAGGCGCAACCCAAGCGCACCACCGCGGGCGCACTCGCCGCACGCGACCGGCTGGAGCGCCTTGAGGTGCGCAGTTTCGAAGTTGACCATGTCTGCGCCCTGTGGCACCTCGACTTCCATCATGGTTCCCGCAAGGTACTCACGCGCGGTGGCGTGTGGGTGACGCCGATGCTGCTGGGCGTGATTGATGATCGCTCGCGCCTGGTCTGCCACCTGCAGTGGTATCAGGACGAAACCGCCGAGAGCCTGATTCACGGCCTGTGCCAGGCCTTCATGAAGCGCGGTTTACCACGTGCCCTGATGACCGATAACGGCGCGGCCATGCTGGCCGAGGAGACGACCGCTGGCCTTGCCAAACTGAGCGTATTGCACCAGACCACGCTGCCTTATTCGCCGTATCAGAATGCGAAGCAGGAGTCGTTCTGGGGCCGCGTCGAAGGCCGTCTGATGGCGCTGCTTGAAGGCGAAGCCAACCTCAGCGTCGATGCGCTCAATCTGGCAACCCAAGCGTGGGTCGAGCAGGAGTATCACCGTACGCGCCATTCGGAAATCGACGCCACACCGCTGGCCCACTATCTAGCCGGGCCGAACGTGGCGCGTCCATGTCCTGCTAGCGCCGTGCTCGCCGACAGCTTTCGCATCGAGGTAGTACGTCGACAGCGCCACTCCGACGGCACCGTCAGTCTGCATGGTGCGCGCTTCGAGATCCCGTCACGCTATCGGCACCTTGAGCGTGTCTGTCTGCACTATGCCCGCTGGGACCTGTCCTCGGTCGATCTGGTCGATGCGCGTACTGGTGCCATTCTGTGCCCGGTCAAGCCACTCGACAAGTCAGCCAATGCCAACGGCCAGCGTCGGCGTCTGTCCCCGGTCACGGCCGATCTGTCGCCGCTGCAGCCCAGAGGCTTGCCCGCCTTGATGACCGAACTGCTGGCCGACTACGCCGCAACTGGCGTGCCGCCGGCCTATCTCCCTATCCATTCCGAAAGTGACGCATGAATCAGAAACTACTCGCCCTGTATGGGCTCAAATGGAATCCCTTCTCGCCAGAATTGCCAAGCGAGGCGATCTATGTGCCGGCCAAGATCGAGACGTTCTGTTGGCGCATCGAGCATGCGCAGATCAGGGAAGGCGGCTTCGCCATGATCCACGGCGATCCGGGCAGCGGCAAGAGCATCGTCTTGCGCTTGCTGGCCGAACGCCTTAAGAAACTTCCCGATATTACGGTCGGTGCCATCAATCATCCGCAGTGCAACATGCCCGATTTCTATCGCGAGCTGGGCGATATCTTTGGCGTGCCGTTGCGGCCTTCCAATCGCTGGGGCGGTTTCAAGGCCTTGCGCGAGCGCTGGTTCGGCCATCTCGAATCCAGTCGTTGCCGGCCGGTGTTGCTGATCGATGAGGCGCAGGAAATGACGACGCAAGTGCTCTCCGAGTTGCGTCTCTTGGCCAGCGCCCGCTTTGATTCGCAGCCGCTGTTATGCATCGTCATGGCCGGGGACGCGAGACTGATCGAGAAGCTGCGCCGAGAGGAGCTGATTCCGCTTGGCAGCCGTATACGCACCCGGCTCGCCACCGAGTTCGCCAGCCGCGACGACCTGCTGGCGTGCCTCGAACATTTGACAGCCGGTGCCGGCAACGCCAGCCTGATGACGCCGCAACTGCGTCATACCTTGTGCGATCACGCCGCCGGCAACTACCGCATCCTGACCACGATGGCCGCTGAATTACTCGCCGCTGCCGCGCAACGTGACTTGCCGACGCTTGACGAAAAATTGTACATGGATGTCTTTGCACAACCTGCCCAATCGACCCCGCGTCGCAGTGCCGCCCGTTAATCATTCACCGAGACCATCATGAACGCTGACCAACCTGATCATGGCATCCCATTGCCAATGCTTTCCGACGAAGCCGCTGTCGAAATTCTCAACTTCCTTGAGTTGACGTTCCAGATATTTGAAACGCGTTACGCCCACCAAATTTACCGCTATTACGACAGTATTTCCGAACACAACATCGTGCAATGCACGCCGCATAAAAACACCGACGATCCGCCGTTCTGATCATCTGGATCGCTCAACGACAAACGGCGCCGGGAAAAACCTGACGCCGTTTAATTTGAAACTCTCCGCAAAAACGGCCATCACAGTACGTGAATATCAGACCATCGAATTAGCTGATCACACTCATCTTGAAGCGCAAAGAAGCATTCAGGCCCTCCGCACATCTAGAGAACCACATCCTACGAGGAGCAAACAATGTCTATTGAAAATCGCCCCACATTAAATCCAAAAACAAATTCTAAAAATCCAC
>JBKJMK010000349.1:0-7470 GCA_046596005.1 Usitatibacteraceae bacterium
CTAATGAATTTCGAAGAACCGCAATTATAGCCACATTTTGCCAACCCGGTCAACACCCCATTAACTTTCTCCGCACATAATTCGCGCCTGTTTGCAAGAATCACGTTACGATTAACTTCCTATAAAGCTACTCTGGATATATTCAAGTGGACCAGTTCACCAACATTGCGTTAGCACTCGCACTCGCCTGGGCAAGCGGTATTCGCCTCTACGCGGTGCTGTTCTTAGTTGGCCTCGTGGACTATTTCCACTGGTTTGACTGGGTTGCTCCGAAGAATTTAGCGTTGCTATCGCATCCGCTGGTACTCGGTACTACAGGCTTGCTGCTATTAATCGAATTCTTCGTCGACAAGATCCCGGGCGTCGATTCGATCTGGGATGCGATCCATACGTTCATCCGCATACCCGGGGGCGCATTGCTGGCTGCGGGGGTCATCGGCGCGGCGGATGGCGAGGCGTGGGCGCTGGTTGCCGGCCTGCTTGGCGGGACGGTCACGGCAGGCACCCATTTCATGAAAGCTGGTGGACGCGCCGCCATCAATACCTCACCCGAACCTGTCAGTAACTGGACAGCGTCGATTACGGAAGACGCTGTCGTGCTGGGTGGCTTGTGGCTTGCGGTTCAACACCCGTTCATATTTTTTGTTTTGCTGCTGCTGTTTGGATTGCTAACAATATGGTTGCTGCCAAAGCTATATCGGTTTATTGGCGCAATTTTTACACGGTTGGCTCGGCTATTTGCACACGAAAGGGCCGCCAACCCCATGCCGGCTAAACAGTCCGGCGCTCGATAAACGCCTGCGCAAGCGTTCCCGCATCAACGTATTCGAGTTCACCGCCTACAGGCAATCCACGTGCGATACGTGATACTTTCAATCCCTGTTCGCCGAGCAATTCGCTGATGTAATGGGCGGTTGCTTCGCCCTCCACGGTAAAATTGGTCGCGAGAATAACTTCCGTGACGACGCCGTCCGAAGCGCGCCTGATCAAACTCTCCATGTGGATGTCCTTCGGGCCAATGCCATCCAGCGGCGAAAGACGTCCCATCAACACAAAATACAGACCGCGATAAGACTGGGTCTGCTCCATCATCAACAAATCACCAGGGGTTTCTACAACGCAGAGCAAGGATTTTTCGCGTCTGGGCGAAACACAGATTTCGCAAACTTCCACCTCTGTAAACGTATTGCACATATTGCAGTGACGCACCCGCTCGACCGCATTCTTCATCGAATCAGAGAGTCGCATTGCACCTTCCTGATCGCGCTGTAACAGATGGTAGGCCATGCGCTGTGCGGACTTTGGCCCGACGCCAGGCAGGCAACGCAACGCCTGAATAAGCGCTTCAAGTGAAGACGACGGTCGCATTATTCGATAAAACCAGCCATGAGGACTTAGAACGGCAGTTTCATGCCTGGCGGCAACTGCATGCCGTCTGTCAAACTGCCCATTTTTTGCTGTGAGGTAGCTTCCGCCTTGCGAACTGCATCGTTGACTGCCGCAGCGAATAAATCCTCGAGCATTTCCCTGTCGTCCATGACGCCGGGGTCGATCGAGACCCGCTTCACGTCGTTTCGGCAAGTCATGATCACCTTCACCATTCCACCGCCGGATTGGCCCTCAACTTCAATAGTCGCGAGTTGCTCCTGCGCTTTTTTCATGTTGTCCTGCATCATCTGCGCTTGCTTCATCAAGCCGCCTAATCCGCCCTTCATCATAATTTTCTCCTTATCACGTGTTGGCAGGACGAATCGACGACGGCACCACTTCCGCCCCAAAATCCTGCTTCAAATTGTTAATAAACGGATCTGCCAGAATCGCTGCCTCAGCCGCCACCTGACGATCCGAGCGTTCGCGGTCTTCAAACGCCGCAAGACTCTTTCCAGCCACATTACCGATTCGAATATTCATGCGTAAGTTGGCCCCAAAATGCGGCTGCAACTCGGATTTTAGTTTTTCCTGAAAAGCCTTTTCTGCCAGGTGCTTTTGCGCAATCGGCAGCGTCAATTCCAAAATGCCATCAACGAAGGAGCGAAATTCGCACTGCTTGGCAAGCATGCCCGCCATGCCGTTAAAGTTCAGACGCGCAATGAAGGCCGGCCAATCGCCACTGAATGGCGTGCTGCCTTGAGACGCCAGTGGGACAGTATAAGAAGTCCCCGCCGATACTGGCTCTTGGGCGATTTTTCCAACAACAACCGCGTCAGTGCTAGTGTTTGGCTTTGCAGACGCAAAGTCGTTCGTTGACGACCCACTGCTTTTGTGTGCACCTGACGCATTCCTTTGGGCTGCTTCCAGGGCGCGCTCTTTATTCCCACTCGCGAACGAAAGCATACGCAGCATCGTCATCGTGAAGCCGGAATGTTCATCGGGCGCCAGTGACAAATCCCGGCGTCCGAGTAACGCTACCTGATAAAAAAGTTGCAAATCGTCTGCTTGAAGCGTTGCGGCGATGTTGACAACGCGCTGTGCGTCCGGTCCCTCAACAGCCGAAGCACCCACGCTTTGCACCAGCGCTACGCGCGCTAGAACACTCGCAAAATCCTTCAACGTAATATCAAACGAAATGCTGCGCGAGGCAATCTGATCAATTTCGGCAACCATCGCTTTTGCATCGCCTTTGGCGAGACAGTCCAATAACGCGAACAAATAAGATTGGTCCAGCGCCCCCAGCATCAACGCGACCTGTTCGGTCCTTACCTCTCCGGCTCCGTAGGCAATCGCTTGATCAAGCAAGCTCAACGAATCGCGCACGCTGCCCTCTGCGGCGCGTGCCAGCAATGGTAGCGCCGACGGCTCGAAGGAAATTTTTTCAGCGATCAATATTTTTTCAAGGTGCAAAGCCAACAGTGGCGGCGGCAGATTTTTAAGATTGAACTGCAGGCAACGCGACAACACTGTGATCGGCAATTTCTGCGGGTCGGTCGTAGCGAGTATGAATTCAACGTGGCCTGGCGGTTCTTCCAGCGTTTTCAACATCGCGTTAAACGCGGACTTTGAAAGCATGTGTACTTCGTCGATGATATAGACCTTATAGCGACCTGACACCGGCGCATACTGCGCGGTCTCAAGCAATTCGCGCATTTCATCGACCTTGGTATTGGTAGCCGCATCGACTTCCAGTAAATCGACAAAGCGGCCAGTATCAATGTCCGTGCATGCGGAACATGCACCGCAAGGCTTGGACGTAATGCTGCCTTGCCCATCAACGCCAACACAGTTGAGTGCCTTGGCGAGAATGCGCGCCAGTGTTGTTTTACCTACGCCACGCGTGCCAGTGAACAGATATGCGTGATGAATCCGTCCGCTATCGAGCGCATTGGCCAGGGCACGCACGACATGATCCTGCCCGACCACGTCTTCAAATTTGTGTGGGCGCCACTTGCGGGCGAGGACTTGATGAGCCATGAGCTTGCGGGTTGGGTATGCCGAAAAGAACAGCCGGTTGTATTCAATTCCCACCGCTACACCTGCAGCGATTTGAGAAAACTGGCCGACATATTGTTGAATGTCGCGCGAAATCGAGTGTGGCGAGCCTGACCCTCGGCACTTCAATTACTTTGCTGTGGCTGCTTCGTTCCCGACCTGACCAGATTCACAAAGATTGAATGCGAGGAGACCCGCCACGGCAGATTTTATCCCAGTTCGAACCATGATTACGCGATTGCGCAAGTTCTGAAACCGCAAAATATATCGTTGCGTTCGGGGGTGTAGAAATTGCGATACTGCGGATATTTTAAGCGCGGATGGGTAACAAACGAACCACCTTTAAGTACCTGATAGCGCACTTCCTCCGATTGAAACCATGGCACTGAGTATTCGCGATAGCGCTCCGCTTGAAAATCCGCATATGCTGCAAAAGGTGTCGCCGTCCATTCCCACACATGACCGGTGGACGCCAAAAATTCAGCCGATGAAGTTGCGGCATATTCCCATTCAGCTTCGCCCGGCAATCGACGATTTTTCCAGCGACAATAGGCTTCCGCCTCGAAGTAGCTTACATGCATGGCGGCAAAATCCTGACGATGATCAGTGTCAGCAATTTGGCGCACCTCCCGCCATGCATTGCCTTCGATAGACCAGAAGCGCGGATCGCGAAAGGCATCTGACGCAAAAAAAGCTGTAAACTCCGCAGCGGTCACAATGCGTGCATCGATCACAAACGGATCAAGCTGCACTATGTGCGCGGGCTTTTCGTTGTCAAAACTGAATGAACGTGCGCTGGCATCCATGCGCGCACCTAAAAGTACCGGTCCGCTGCTGCAACGTATTTCGCGCGGCATCATCTGAAACGAAGGAAGCGCCTTGCGTCTGGGTGCGGCATCCGGTAACGCCAGCCCGAGGGTTGTCAGCGTCATCGCCAGCGCCTCAGCGTGCATGTCTTCGTGCACAAGCGCCAGCTGAAATCCATACCGATCAACGCGACTACTTTTTTGCAATGCGTCAATAGTCTTTTCAAGGACACGCTGCATGTAATCAAGACAGGTCGCCTTGGACGGATAAGCCAACTGCCATCGTGTTTGGTGCGCAACATTTCTGGAATCGAACAGCCGGTCGGCAACATCCAGACAAGAAGGCGAGCGTATGCCCAACTCATCATCGGCACGCCAGCGCAAGGCAAAAAATTCCTGAAACCATGCAATATGCGCCAGTTCCCATAGCGGCGGATTGATCGTTGCGTGAAATGGAAAATTGCGCGGTTCCCAGTAGCCCGGGGCCAAATCGGCATACAACGCCAGCGTATAATCTCGTTGCGCAATCAAGGCTTGACGCAATCCCGCTCTGTCTGAAGGCACGTCCTGCACCTTTGCTGTGCCGCCAATTGTTTCCGCAAATGTCACGAAACTTCCCATCCAATCCTGTTGTTGCGATCATTACACCTGCCATGGCCGACGCTAACAATGGCAATTGGCGCACGGCGAGTCGGTGGCAATCATTGTTGGAACATGATTTTCAGACAATTGTACATTCCTCGTGGCCGATTCAAACGCTGACCAAGGTAAGCGTTCTCATCGCGCTGCACGCAAGGCGAAGCGCCGATTCGATACGCCGCTACCGAACCGCACATCCTGACGGCGCGCTCATCGTGGTACTCACCGGCACCGATCTGTACGCCGATCTTGCGAAAAGTGCCGATGCACGCGCCTCAATCGATATGGCAGACGCACTTGTCGTACTGCAAGAGGACGCGATCCAGTATGTGCCTCATGAATATCGCAAAAAAACGCATGTGATTTACCAGTCTGCGAAGACGCTCGTTCCAGCCAAAAAACGCAAGGACCGGCTCAATTGCGTGGTGGTTGGTCATCTGCGCGCTGAAAAAGATCCTGATATTATTTTTCGCCTCGTCGAAACTTTACCGGAAAAATCTCCGATCCATATCCTGCACCTCGGCGCACCCATTGATGACAACCTCGCCGCCCGCGCACGGAAAGTTTCCCTGACGTCGCCCCATTATCATTGGGCCGGTGCCCTGTCTCACGGCCTTACACGCGCCGCAATTAAGCGTTCACATTTGTTGATCCACCCGTCGGTCATGGAGGGTGGCGCAAACGTGATCGTTGAAGCCCTATCCTCCGGAACCGCCGTCATCGCCTCACATATGTCTGGCAACATTGGCATGCTGGGTCAAGATTACGCGGGCTACTTTCCGGTTGGCCACATGGAAGCGTTGCACGCATTGCTTGATCGCTGCACAAACGAGGCCAATTTTCTGCTGCGACTCAATACTGCTGCCGCTGCGAGGGCGAAATTATTTTCGCCTGAAATCGAACGATCAGCCTTACTCAAACTCCTATCGAAATTGGCTTCTCAGTAAAACTCACGTATTTCAGACATGTAGAAGCCTGGACGCATAAAATTATCCGCTTCAGCAAACATTCAGCAACGGAAACGCACATGAACGCCCCGGCCGGTATCGAGGCACTTGTTCCGCGCCTGACATCGCTCTCTCACGGCGGTGGCTGCGGTTGCAAGATCGCACCTGCGATTCTGCAGCAGATTATTTCCAAATCGGACTTCGCGATGCTGCCGAAAGAACTACTCGTTGGTATCGAAACCGCCGACGACGCAGCGGTTTACCAAATCAACGAAACACAGGCAATTGTCGCGACCACCGATTTTTTCATGCCGATTGTCGATGACCCTTTCGATTTTGGCCGCATCGCTGCAACCAATGCGATTTCCGACGTTTACGCAATGGGTGCCACACCCTTGTTTGCGCTGGCACTGGTTGGGATGCCGATCAACATCCTGCCCCTTGCGACCATTAAGCGAATCCTTGATGGTGGCGAGGCAATCTGCATATCCGCCGGCATCCCGATTGCGGGTGGCCACACCATAGATTCGGTCGAACCAATCTATGGACTCGTCGCCATCGGTATCGTCAATCCAAAAAACCTGAGACGCAATGCCGGTGCCAAACCGGGCGACAAAGTGATCCTCGGCAAGCCGCTCGGCGTCGGCATTCTGAGTGCGGCACTCAAGAAGGAAAAACTGGATGCGGCAGGCTATGCGGCCATGATTGCATCGACGACCAAACTCAATACACCGGGTATCAAACTTGGCCAACTTGACGGCGTCACCGCGTTAACCGATGTCACCGGATTTGGATTGGCTGGGCACTTGCTGGAAATATGCCGCGGGTCGAAGCTCAGCGCGACGATTGATTTTGCGAAGCTACCGTTCATTGCCAATGTCCTCGATCTGGCCGAACAAGGTTTTGTTACCGGCGCGTCGGATCGCAATTGGGCCGGTTACGGCAGCGATATTTCCATCGATAGCCGTTTTGGCGATGTCGAGCGAAACCTGCTTACCGATCCGCAAACCTCCGGCGGCTTGTTGGTTACGTGTGATCCTGCCGCAGTAGATAAAGTGCTGGCAATTTTCAAGGCCGAAGGGTTTGATGACGCCCAAGTGATCGGGGGAATGATGGCGGGCAAGCCGCAAGTGATGGTTAAATAGACCCAACCACTGGGCATGTTAAAACCACCATTAGAGCGGGTTTCCGGGCATTTTTTGCCCGCCCGCCAGCTTTTGAATTTTATTTTTTGGAAGATATTTTTCCAACAACTGAATTTCCAACAATATGACGCGAGAATCGACACCAGGCGTCAGGAGTAAATTGTGATCCCCCACACCCCGAGTGCCATATCGCCAGCTAGCGTCAGCCGCACCGCACTCGCTGCGCGTTTTGCACAGGTACGCGCCGCAACTGAGGAAGTCGCCGCTCCGCTCTCCAGCGAAGATGCAAGTCTGCAATCGATGTCCGATGCAAGCCCGACAAAATGGCATTTAGCGCACACCAGCTGGTTCTTTGAAACCTTCATCCTCGAACATTTCGAGCCGGCATTTAAAGCGTTTAATCCTGCGTATCGGGTGCTCTTCAATTCCTATTACAACGCCGTTGGTGACAAGCACCTGCGGTCGGAGCGCGGCTTGATCTCGCGTCCAAGTCTGGATGAGGTCCTG
>JBKJMK010000353.1:0-11088 GCA_046596005.1 Usitatibacteraceae bacterium
GGTTTCTGGACCCGGACGTTTCCGTGGTTTATTTTTCCGTGGTGGATTTTTATCGTCATCTGCCTGTGGAAGACACGCGCTCGCATTCTGGGCGACACCGGCATGCAAGTCGGACTGGCCGTTTCGCTTTCACTTGCCCTGGTGCTTGTGGTTGCGGGTTCGGCGCGCGTTATTTACGCTTTACCGATGTTGCCTGCGCTGGCACTCGCCGCAACAGGCACGCTGAAGCACGTGCCGGCCCGATTATGGAATGTGCTTTGCGCGCTGGGTGTCACGATCACGGTACTGGTTGCATTGCTGAGCTGGTTCCTGTGGGGCTCGCTCACCTACACTGGTCATGTGCCGGACTGGCAATGGATTGCGCGGCAGGTACCGCTGCAATTCGTCCTGCCGATTTCGCCTACTGCGGTCATCGTCGCCGCGCTGCTCTCCGCAGGATGGCTGGTGATCATACGCCTCCGGGGCCGCATGGCCCAAGGGCCATTGCTGGTCTGGACCGCATCGCTCGCCATTTCGTGGGCGCTGCCGATGGTATTGCTGATGCCATGGATCGATGCGGCAAAAGGCTACCGCGGCGTGTACGCATCCCTGGCCGGTGCGCTGCCAACGCGTTATTCGTGCATACAGAGTGACCAACTTGGCGAGTCCGAGCGCGGCATCCTTGAATACACCCAAGGCATCGTGACCGTTCGCACTGAAGTCTCGCCGGGCGCGAATTGTCCTTTCCTGGTACGGCAGGTCAAGAATTCCGGCGCGCCGAATCCCACCGGCGAGTGGGAACTGCTATGGGAAGGCAACAGGCCAAGCTGCGCAAACGAGCGGTTTGAACTTTACGCTTCACGTGCACTGGAAGAAGGTCGGCAGCACGCCAAATTATTGCGACGGAGTGCTGTCGCAATAAATGCTTTCCACTCGTATCCCGGCATCAGTTATCCATAGCAGCCTTTCGGCCATCGACTAGCGACTACCCGCAAGTCTGAGCCACGGCCGGCGCAATGCCGGTACGTTTTTCCACTTCCCCTACTCGAATCGCCTAGCTCCCCCGCAAAAAATCACCTGCACCTCGCCCGCCGCGACCGCGAGCGTGGCGGGTGGCCCGCCATTGAATGGCACGTGCAGCAAATCGACGCCTGCCTGTTTCTTCAGCAGTTCCATGCACAGATGCGAAGCCGAGCCATTGCCGACGCTGGCGTAAGTGAGTTTGCCGGGATGCGATTTTGCCAGCACTACCAAATCTTTCAACGAAGTAACCGGTACATTCGCAGCCACTGCCAGCAGATTCGGTTGTGAGCCCGTCAGGATAATGGGGATGAAATCGCGTTGTGGGTTGTAGTTGAGCGATGAATACAGCATTGGTGCGTTGGCAAGCGGTCCGTTAAAGCCAAGGTAGAGCGTGTAGCCGTCGGCGGCGGATTTCGCGACTTCGGCGGCCGCCACTGTGCCGCCCGCAGCGGGTTTATTGTCGACGATGACCGCCTGTCCCAATCGAGACCACAATTGCTGCGCGAGGAGACGTGCGACGATGTCGACCGAGCTGCCACCCGGTGCGGCGACGACGATGCGGATGGGCTTTTGCGGCCACTGGGCGGACGCGGACGTTGAGAGGAGAATACTGACGATCAGCAAAAACATTGGAATGAGGGTGAATTTTTTCATTGCAGCCAGTCAGGTATCCCCTGATTTTACCGTTTGCTTACTTGACGCGGTTTTCGACACGCACGGATAATCAATCAATGAAATCGAGGGCCGCATGAAAACTCCTGATCAAATCGGCAAGTACCGCGTCATTCGCGAGCTGGGCAAAGGGGCGACGGGTGCCGTCTATCTTGCCGAGGATACGTTCAAGCATCGCAACGTCGCCATCAAGGTGATGTTCCCCGAAGTGCTGAAAGACGCGGAGGATGGCGAGCTCTATCGGCGTATGTTCCTCAATGAAGCCTCGCTGGCGGGAAAACTGCAGCACCCGCATATTGTGTCGATTTACGATGCGGTGGTCGAGGAGGGCATGAGTTACATCGTGATGGAATATGTCGAGGGCGGCACGCTGGAAAAATTTTGCCAGCCGGAAAATCTGCTCGGCATTCAGGAAGTGGCGGAAATTATTTTCAAGTGCGTGCGCGCGCTGGCGTTTGCCAATACCGAAGGCTTGATCCATCGCGATGTGAAGCCCGGCAACATTTTGCATAAATCCGGTACCGACATCAAGGTCGCCGATTTTGGTGCGGCGTTGCATGTTGTTTCCAATCGCACACAGGTCGCGGCGGTTGGATCGCCGCTCTATATGGCACCGGAAATTATCACTGGTGCCAAAGCGACCGTGCAATCGGATATCTATGCCGTCGGCATGGTGATGTACATGATGCTTAGCGGGCGCACGCCGTTCGAGGCCTCCAATTCCGCAAGTCTTCATTATCAGATCGTCAATCATGAGCCGGTACCACTGTCATCTCTCCGCGAAGGCATTCCGGCGGAGGTGGAACAGATCGTACGTCGAGCGATCGCCAAGGATCTGGCCACGCGTTATCAATCGTGGGAAGAATTCGGCAAGGATCTCGCCGGTATTTGGGAAAGTGAACATTCTCCGCAACAAACGAAGGGCGAAGTGTCGGATACGGAGCAGTTCAGCCTGCTCAAAACGCTGGCATTCTTTCGTGATTTCCCCGAGAACGAGCTTTGGGAAGTATTGAAGATCAGCAAGTGGCGTTCGTTCCCAGTCGATACCGTGTTTATCAAGGAAGGCGATGTCGGTGATTCTTTCTTCCTGCTCGTTACCGGTACCGTCAGGGTAACGCGCGGCAAGCGATTGCTGAATGTCCTTGGTGGCGGAGATTGTTTCGGTGAAATGTCCTATCTCACCAAGCGCGATGGCGCGCGTTCAGCCACAGTCACTTGTGCCAGTAACTGCATCGTCATGAAAGTTCGCGCGCAGGATCTCGATGACGCGACTACCGAGTGTCGGCGGCTGTTTGATCGCAAATTCCTGGAAACGCTGGTTGAACGACTCGAAACTGCGAATCAACAACTTGCGGTGATTTGACTACCGACCATCATCCAGACCAATCAACTGTCTGAAAGCCAGCAATGATTTCTCCTCTGATTGTTCCCATCACGGCGCTCTACGCAGCGATGTTTGGATTGCTGTTCGTGATCCTGATGTTGGCGGTGATCAAACTTCGGCGTAGTTTGGGCGTCGGCCTTGGCGATGGTGGTAATCGCGATCTGCAACAAGCCATTCGTGCGCATGGCAACGCGGTGGAATGCGTCCCAGTTTTTCTGGTGATGCTCGCGGTCTTTGAACTCAATCGTGGTTCCGTCATGTTGTTGCATATATTTGGGACGGCATTTTTGATGGTTCGCGTGCTGCACGCGTGGGGCCTGTATTCGTCCAGCGGTGCATCGCCAGGCCGCTTGATTGGCACTGCGGGCACAATAGTGCTTCTGGCCGCGTTGGCGGTTGCCAATCTCCTAAAGCTCTTTTGAGCTCTGCTGTGTGTTTCCGTGTGCCCTGCGTTGACGCATTGCAGCGACGCTACATGAAATAACTGATCGCAAATACGCCGAGCATGGTGATCGCAAGCGACAACTTGGCGAGGACGCCGATCAGCATGCCCAGCCACGTCGCGAAGCCGACTTTTGCAGCCTGATTCAACCGCTGCCGTGCCATCAGCTCGCCGACGACCGCACCGATAAATGGAAACACAAAGATTCCGATCAGCCCAAAGAACAAGCCGACAATGCTGCCGATAGCAGCACCCAGCAGTGCCATTTTGGACGCACCTGCGCGTTTGGCACCGAACAATGCTGCAACAAAATCGGCCGCGATGGCCAATGCGGTCAGCACGGCGAGTACGGCAAGCGTAGGCCAGGCAATGCGCTGAAAATCACCAATCCACGCTGCGATGAGCAGGCCCATGAAAACAAACGGCACACCGGGCAGGGCGGGCAGGATGGTCCCGGCGAGGCCAACAACGACCAGCAGCCCTGCCAGTACCCATAGCAATATTGCGGTGTTTTCTGTCATGCGATGGCTTTCATAAATACGCATCTCCAAATAGGGCAACAATTATCGCGGTTTGGGTAAAAGCGACTATTGAATGGTGGTCAAGTGAGCGGATGCTACTTCGCCTATCATAGGTGTATACACACTATTTTTAATTGTCAGGCACAACAATTTCCATGTCGGCGTTACCGGACACGATCCGACCAGTTTCTCGCGCGGCGCTGATCGCGAAATTGCGCGCCGTCCTGCCCGCGCACGCCTTGCTCACCGAAGCCGAAGCCATGAAGCCGTACGAGTGCGATGGCCTTTCCGCGTATCGCCAGGTGCCGATGCTGGTAGTGTTGCCGCAGTCGGTTGAAGAGGTACAAGATATTCTCGTTATCGCGCAGGCCACTGCTACCAAGGTCGTGGCGCGCGGTTCAGGCACGGGGCTCTCGGGCGGCGCCACACCGTTGGGAGACGGCATCCTGATGTCGCTGGCGAAATTCAATCGCATTGTCAACATTGATCCGCTGGCGCGCACGGCACGTGTGCAGCCGGGCGTACGCAACCTGAAAATTTCCGAGGAGGTGGCAAGTCTTGGGCTCTACTACGCACCGGACCCGTCCTCGCAGATCGCCTGCTCGATCGGCGGCAATGTCGCTGAAAATTCAGGTGGTGTGCATTGCCTGAAGTACGGCCTTACCGTGCATAACGTGCAGAAAATCAACGTGGTCACTATCGACGGTACGCTAGCTGTCATCGGCTCCGACGCACCTGATGCGCCGGGTTACGATTTGCTCGCGTTAATGACGGGCTCCGAAGGCATGCTCGGTGTGACGACGGAAGTGACGGTCAAATTGATACCCAAGCCGCAGTTGGCCAGAGTCGTGATGGCGAGTTTTGATGACGTTGAAAAGGCTGGTGACGCGGTGGCAAACATCATCGGAGCGGGTATCGTGCCAGCCGGTCTTGAGATGATGGACAAACTCGCCAATGCAGCGGTCGAAGATTTTGTCCATGCCGGTTACGATCTTGACGCTGAAGCGATATTGCTGTGCGAATCAGATGGTACGCCCGAGGATGTGGAAGAAGAAATTGCCAAAATGGAGGCGGTGTTAAATGCGTCCGGTGCGACCGCTTGCCGTGTGTCGAAAGATGAGGCCGAACGGCTCAAGTTTTGGTCGGGACGCAAAGCCGCCTTTCCGGCGGTTGGTCGAATATCACCTGATTATTACTGCATCGATGGCTCGATTCCGAGGCGTGCGCTGGCGATGGTGCTGAGGCGTACCGCCGAACTCTCCGTGCACTACAAGCTGCGCTGCGCCAACGTATTTCATGCTGGCGACGGCAATTTGCATCCGCTGATTTTATTTGACGCCAACATCCCGGGCGAGCTCGAGCGAACCGAGCAATTTGCGGCAGACATTCTTGAACTTTGCATTGAATATGGCGGCACCATTACCGGTGAGCACGGCGTAGGCATCGAAAAAATAAATCAGATGTGCAGCCAGTTCACCGATGCTGAGCGGGAAATGTTTTTTGCTGTCAAGCGCGCTTTTGATGCAGACATGCTACTCAATCCGGGCAAGGCAATTCCCACGCTTTATCGCTGCGCAGAGTACGGTCGCATGAAGGTGCATGGCGGGCAATTGCCGTACCCGGATATTCCGCGGTTTTGATCGTGCGCCACAACAAAATATGAAGAACGGCTATGGGCGGGGCGTTCGGAGCAATAGTGGCTGGAAAGCCGCGCCAATACTAGTGTTTGTCTACTATATGCCAAGTCATTTGCGCAATTAAGCATGCACGCCGCTCTTATCAATGACTTAAAGCGTATCACGCCGCCGCTGCGAATTATTTCGGATACGGAGCGTTTGAAACCGTTTGAAACTGACGCGTTCATTTCGCATCGCGCCCTGCCACTGTGCGCGGTGTTGCCTGACTCGGAGGCGCAGGTCGCCGCGATCGTCAAGGTATGTAACACGCGCAGCGTGCCATTGGTGACGCGCGGTGCCGGTACCGGTATATCTGGCGGCGCGATCCCGCTTGAAAACGGTGTTCTCGCGGTGCTGGCACGCATGAATAAAATACTTGACGTCGATCCGGCGTCGCGCACGGCGCGGGTGCAGCCGGGCGTGGCAAATGCGGCGGTGACCGCTGCCGCGGGACCGTACAGACTGTTCTATGCACCCGACCCATCGAGCCAGATCGTGTGCTCCATTGGCGGAAATGTCGCGGAGAATGCAGGTGGCGTTCACTGCCTGAAATATGGCCTCACGGTACATAATGTGATGCAGGTTCGAGTGGTCGCATTGAACGGCGAAATACTTGAGCTTGGTTCCCGGGCATTGGACGCGCCGGGTTACGATTTGCTGGCACTCATCAATGGCTCGGAAGGTTTGCTCGGCTTGATTACCGAAGTCACCGTCAAGCTCACCCCTGAACCTGAGCATATTGAAACGCTGCTGGCGGCATTTCCATCCGTTCGCGATGCCGCAAATGCCGTCAACAGCATCATTGGTGCGGGCGTGATACCGGCGGCGCTGGAGATGATGGACAAAATGGTGATCAGTGCCTGCGAGAAATTCATGTCCGCCGGATTTCCGCTTGATGCCGAGGCGCTGTTACTGGTCGAAATTGACGGTGCGGTTGAGGAAGTAGGCGAATATGTGGCGAAAGTCGAAAGCATACTGAAGTCCTGCAACGCGAAAGAAATTCGTCGTGCCCGCGATGCCGATGAACGCGAAAAACTCTGGAAATCGCGTAAAGGTGCATTTGCGGCGCTGGCAACCATTTGCCCGGACTACTACACCATGGACGGCACGATCCCGCGTCGCTGCCTTCCCGAAGTGCTGGCCCGCTATGAGCAATTGGCAGCAGAATACGGCATGATGATTGCAAACGTATTCCACGCTGGCGACGGCAATCTGCACCCGGTGGTTTTTTACGATGCATCGAAGCCGGGCGAAATGGCGCGCAGTGAAGAGCTTGGCGGCAAGTTGCTGGAAATCTGTGTGGAGGTTGGCGGGACGATCACCGGTGAACACGGCGTTGGCATTGAAAAATTAAAACAGATGTGTGTGCAGTTTCGTGAAAATGAATTGGCGATGTTTCATGCCGTCAAGGCCGTGTTTGACCCTGCCGGGCTTCTCAACCCCGGTCGCGCGGTTCCGGAACTGAAACGCTGCAGCGAGTGGGGGGGGATGCATGTGCGTGCGGGCCGGATTCCACGCGCCGACATCCCAAGATTCTGACGAGATGGAAAAAATGGATGCTTCTTTTATCGTTGCGCGCATCAAGCAGGCACGGGCGAGCAATACGCCGCTGGCTATTCACGGCGGCAACTCCAAGGCATTTTATGGCGGCGCGATTGCAGGCGAGCCGCTGGACGTGCGCCCCTACGCAGGCATCATCGAGTACGAGCCGAAGGAACTGGTGTTGACAGTACGTGCTGGCACGACGCTCGCAGAAATTGAGACGGCCATGGATAACGCATCACAGATGCTGCCGTTTGAGCCGCCACATTACGCTGTTGGAAGCACCATCGGCGGCACGGTCGCGACTGGACTGTCGGGGCCGCGCCGACCATACACAGGTGCGGTGCGTGATTTTGTTCTTGGTGCGCGCATCATCGATGGCAAGGGTGACGATCTGCGCTTTGGCGGACGGGTCATCAAAAACGTGGCGGGATACGATGTGTCACGCCTGATGACCGGCGCGATGGGCACGCTGGGCGTGCTGCTGGACCTTTCGTTCAAGGTGCTGCCCAAGCCCGTACAAGACATTACCTTGCGCTATGAGTTTGATGAGGCAGCCGCAATCAGGCAGTTCAATGAATGGGCGGGCAAGCCGTTGCCGATTTCTGCAACGTCGTGGCATGAAGGTGTTGCGATGTTGCGGCTCTCTGGTGCTGGTGCCGGGGTAAAGGCGGCGCGGGAGAAACTCGGCGGTGATATCGTTGCCGATGATACTGCTACGACATTCTGGCGCGCCTTGCGTGACCAACGCGATCAGTGCGGTGCGTTTTTTTCGTCGACAGAACCTCTCTGGCGGCTGTCAGTGCCGCCCACGTCGCCCCCGCTTCAGCTCGGGATGCCGCAGTGGATCGAATGGGGTGGTGGTCTGCGGTGGCATCGCGGACCTGCAGACGTATCGCTGCTTCGAACAAAAGTTGCCGCGGCAGGTGGGCACGTCACGTTATTTCGGTATGGCGACAAATCGGTCGGCGTATTTAATCCCTTGCAACCCGTGCTGGGGAAAATTCATCGTGATCTGAAAGCCGCCTTCGATCCGGCGAACATTCTGAATCGCGGGCGCATGGATAATTTTTAGATTTGAAGAATAAAAATGCAAACTAACCTGGCCGACTGGATCAAAGACACTCCCGAGGGGATCGAAGCGGATGCAATCCTGAGGAAATGTGTCCATTGCGGATTTTGCCTTGCAACGTGCCCGACCTATCAACTCACCGGCGACGAGCTCGATAGTCCGCGCGGGCGAATTTACCTGATGAAGGAAATGCTCGAAGGCAACAAAGTCACCGCGAAAACCCAGTTTCATCTTGATCGCTGTCTGACCTGTCGCGCGTGCGAGACCACTTGTCCCTCGGGTGTGCAATATGGCCGCCTGGTTGATATCGGGCGCGAGGTCGTTGAGAAAAAAGTACCGCGCGGGTTCGTTGATAAACTTGCGCGGTCGGTATTGAAGAATACGTTACCACGGACCGCATTGTTTACGTTCGGGCTGGGCTTGGGACGCGCTGCCAAATCACTGCTGCCGGATGGCATCGCAAAATACGTCACATCGAAGCGTGATGAAGGCAGTTGGCCCGCACCCCGGCATGCGCGCAAGATGCTGGTGCTCGATGGCTGCGTTCAACCCGCCATGGCACCATCGATCAACCACGCTACCGCACGCGTGCTCGATAAGCTCGGTATTTCACTGGTTCGGTTGGCGAACGCTGGCTGTTGCGGTGCGATCCCGCATCACTTGAACGATGCGCATGAGGCGCACGCATATGTGAAGCGCAATATCGATGCATGGTGGCCAGCCATTGAGGCAGGCGCAGAAGCAATCGTGGTGACCGCGTCGGGTTGCGGCACCATGGTCGCTGAATATGGCCACCTACTGCGCAACGATGCCGCATACGCTGAAAAAGCGACACGCGTGAGCGAACTCTTTCGCGACGTGAGTCAGGTGATCGAACAGGAAAGCGCCACCCTCACCGCGAAACTTAAGGAAAAGGTGGAAAGCTTTCCCGTTGATGCAGAAGTGACGAAACAAAAACTGGCTTTCCACGCGCCGTGCAGCCTGCAGCACGGCTTAAAGATTCGCGGCGTGGTGGAAGGCCTGCTGCGCGAAGCCGGATTCGAATTGACGAACGTGCCCGACGGGCACTTGTGCTGCGGATCGGCTGGTACGTATTCTTTGCTTCAGTCCGAACTGTCGCAGCAATTGCTGATCAACAAGGTCAATGCGCTCGAATCAGGTGCTCCGGACGTTGTTGCCACTGCCAACATTGGTTGCATGGCGCACATTGAGAGCGGGCTGCACGCCAGTTCCAAAACACCAATTCTGCACTGGATTGAATTGATTGATCGGCGTCTGGGCTAGCCTACTCGCGACGATACAAGCGCAATAATTGATCGACGTTATCAGCCGGTCGTGAGCCTTCCCATACAAGTCGCCATCTGGCGTCGACTTGGGGTGCCTTCGCTTTGCCGCCTTGTGTGACCAGCCAATCGCAGGAAGTCGACGTACTCAGTTCGATTGGAACGAAGCGTAGCTGGGCGAAATAATCCAGCATAGCGCGTTGGGGTTCACCGAGATTGATTGCTGCAACGCATGTACGGGTCGTGGGCATTTGCGACGCGATCGCAGTCGCCGTTGTGCGATAACTTTGCACATGGTTTACCGCCGGCAAGGCCAGCATGTTGACCAGCATCCAGATGAGTGTGACGCCCGCCGCCCAGTTGACCACCGCGCGGCGATTGTTGCGATGCGCGCGCAAAAGCGCATAAATCCATACGACGGTGAGAGCGAGTGCAATACAAAACGGTGCCCATGCAAAGGAAAATGTGAAATCGGGGACTTGACGGGCAGTCGCGCGGGCGGCGGCCTCGGGTATGCCGGTAATCGCCGCCGTCCAATAGAGCCATGCTGCAATCGCCAGCAAGCCAAAGGCCAGCAGGCTGAACCAATCCATGAAGCTCGCCAGGCTGCGTGGCAACCGATCCAATACACTGGCCGCCGCCCACACCAGAGGCAACAACAAAACCAGTCCGGCCGCATCGTTGGCTTCACGGAAAAAAGACAGCGAAATCAGCAATACGAAAAACCCGGCCAGTGGCAGCGCGAGTTCAAAGCGTTCGTGGAGTTTTTTCCGATCTCTCCACCATAGCCAGACAGCAAACGGAAATGCTGGCAGGCCCACCCAGGGCAGACTGCGAATGAAATACACCGGGTTGATCGCGCCCCGTGTATTGGCATCAAGAAACGGCGCACCAAGAATTGTGTCAGTCCATACCAGCGTCGATATCGTTCCTTGTAACGCGAGTCCGATCGGGAACAGCAGCATGAAGGGGATCGAAACCAACATGGCCACGCCAACCCCAAGCTGGAAGGTGCGATTTTTCCACTCGCCCAGGATCCACATGAGTGCGAACGCAATCAGTGGAATTGTCAGCGAAGCAACAATGCCTACTGACATTGCCACGATCCCGATGCCGACCCCGGTGGTAATGCCACCCTTGGCACTTTCCGAACGAATGCGCGTCATCCCGTAGAAGGCAATTGCCATGCCAGCAAGTCCTGCAAGTTCGGGGCTCATCTCATGGCCGCGCAAAAGAATGCCAAGTGAGCCGATGAGTAACACCACGCTGATACGACCGGCGCGCTCATCAAACAGGCGTTTGGCTGTTCGGTGTGTGTAGACCAGCGTAGTCGCCATGAATAACCCGGAGGCCAGCCGTGCGCCGTCATGCAGGGGAAGCAGGGGTGAAAATATTTTCGCGGTGAACGCAGCTACCCAATAGTAGAGAGGCGGGTAATCGTGATTGGGGATGCCTGCGACGGTAGGCACCAGCCAGTTTCCGTCCTGCAACATC
>JBKJMK010000120.1:0-9233 GCA_046596005.1 Usitatibacteraceae bacterium
CGCCGAAGGGCGTCCGCTGGCGTCGCAGGTTGCCAGCGTCATTGCGTTCGGCTCCGGGAGTTCGGCGCTCAACGCTTCCCCAAACCACTTGTCAAATTGCGTAAATGGCGAGGTGGAGACGTCGCTCTCGTCAAGCGAGGCGAGTTTGTAGTCGGTACGGAGTTCGGCAAGTTTCATGATCTCATTCGGAGTGATTTTTCGGCCATGCGGGCGATGCTGCGTTCATATGCAGGCTGCGCGAGGTTTTCCAGCAATATCCATTTTGCGTCCAAAGATTCCTCGGAAATCGCAACACGATTACCTTCGGCAATGATGAGGTAACGAACGTCGTAGTGCAAGTGTGCGGGTTCTGATTGCATTTTTCCCGGGCGCGCCGACCGTGCCGGGATGGAATGGATATCGACATCAAACACTGTTTCGCTCGCGAGTGTTAAATTTGGAATGCCGGTTTCCTCTAACGCTTCTCTCAGCGCGCCAGCCGCAGGCGAGAGGTCGGTGTCGTCGAGATGTCCGCCCGGCTGTACCCAGAGGTTGAGCTTGACGTGGTGCAGCAGCAGGGCATGGGTGTGCGCTTGATTCACCACCCATGCAGATCCTGTCACGTGTCCCTGGTCGTTCTCACGCCTCCACCAATTGCCCGTGTGCGAGGAAACGAACTGCATCAGTTTGCCGCGATGCTTTTCTTCTTCCGGATCAGCGGGGCTATGTGCGACGAGTGCATTAAGAAGTGTATGGGTGTTCATTGCGACGCTGAAAAATCTGCAATCATAATCGCTCCTGTCAAAACGTGCGGCAAACTGCCTGCCATGAACGCGTTGCACGAATACAACGATGCGTTGCACATTTCTTTAAATAATGCGTTATATTCGCTGCTGTGGTACGGATTCACTCTTAGGAGTCGCTGTGAATCCCCGAGTAAGTTAATGACATTTTGAAAACAACCTGGAGGATTTACATGGCCGCAAAGAAACCTGCCGCAAAGAAACCAGCTGCCAAAAAACCGGCAGCCAAGAAACCCGCCGCCAAAAAGCCGGCAGCGAAGAAGCCTGCAGCAAAGAAGCCAGCAGCTAAGAAACCGGCAGCCAAGAAACCTGCTGCTAAAAAACCAGCTGCCAAGAAAGCCGCACCGAAGAAGCCTGCAGTCAAGCGCAAGCCCAATGCAGCCTTCATGAAGCCGATGAACATCAGCTCCGTTCTCGCCGCCGTCATTGGTGCCGCACCGATGCCCCGTACTGAAGTCACCAAGAAACTCTGGGACTACATCAAGAAAAACAAACTGCAAGACGCCATCAACCGTCGCATGATCAATGCCGATGAAAAACTGAAGGCTGTATTCGGCGGCAAGAAAGTCGTTTCGATGTTTGAAATGACCAAGCTGGTCTCCGCGCACCTGAAGTAATCGTTCGGCGCAACGTCGCCAACGACCTGCAAGGTTGTTCGGCTACGGCTGACCCAAGGCCGGTACTACCATAGCGTAGTACCGGCCTTTGTTTTTTTGACTTAGCTTTGGAGAACGCCAATGAATACACCTCTGCAAAACCATCTATTTCGCTTGATGAAGCGCCCCGTCGGTGAGCCCAAACGCGATGATTTTTCGTTTGATGTCGAGCCGGTTGGAGAACCTGCCGACGGCCAATTGCTGGTCAGGAATCTTTACCTCTCGCTTGACCCTGCCATGCGCGGCTGGATGAATGAGGGTAAATCATATATCGCGCCAGTCGGGCTCGGTGAAGTGATGCGCGCAGGCGGTGTGGGCACGGTCATCGTATCGAAGCACCCCAAGTTTCAGGCGGGTGATACTGTGAGCGGCATGTTGAACGTGCAGGAGTATGCCGTTTCAGATGGCAAGGGCATGGTTAAAATCGATCCGAAGCAGGCTCCCCTTACGTCGTACTTGAATGTACTCGGCATGCCCGGCATGACCGCTTATTTCGGTCTGCTCGAATCCGGTCAGCCAAAGGCAGGTGAGACGCTGGTGGTATCGGGTGCCTCCGGTGCGGTCGGTGCCACCGTTGGCCAAGTCGCAAAAATCCTTGGGCTTCGGGTTGTCGGCATTGCTGGCGGCCGCGAGAAATGCGATTACGCGATTCAGGAGTTCGGCTTCGATGCGTGTATTGACTACAAAAATCAGGATGTACGCCAAGGGTTGAAAGAAGCCTGTCCAGGCGGTATCGATATTTATTTCGACAATGTCGGCGGTGAAATTCTCGATATTGTCCTGACCCGTATCAACCTGAAAGCACGCATTGTGATCTGCGGCGCGATATCCCAATACAACAACACTGCACCGGTGAAAGGGCCTGCCAACTATCTCTCGCTGCTGGTCAATCGCGCACGGATGGAGGGCATCGTTGTCTTCGATTACGCGCCGCGTTACAAAGAGGGTGCGATGCAGCTTGGGCAGTGGATGGCGGAAGGAAAACTCAAATCACGTGAACATATCGTGGAAGGACTGGAGACCTTTCCGGAGACGTTGATGAAGTTGTTCAAGGGGGAGAATTTTGGGAAGTTAGTGCTGAAGGTGGGTTAAAGGTTGGTTCGGCGAGTGTAAATTTCTGTCGTCCGACGCGGCCGATGAACAAAAAAGAGCCGGAAGAATCCGGCTCTTTTTACGACGGTTCGCGAAAAAACTGCTGCTTATTAGGCTACCAGCTCCCGCAACACATACGGCAAAATTCCACCATGCAGGTAGTAATCTACCTCAATCGGTGTATCGATCCGCAATAACACCGTGACGTTTTTAGTCGAGCCGTCTTTGCGTTTGATGACGAGCGTGACATCCATCTGCGGCTTGACGCCACCTTCAACGCCGACGATATCAAAATCTTCATCGCCGGTGATACCGAGCGAGACCGCTGTGTCGCTGCCTTTGAACTGGCACGCCAGCACGCCCATCCCAATCAGGTTGGAGCGGTGGATGCGTTCAAAGCTCTTCGCGATCACGGCCTTCACGCCAAGCAACTGGGTGCCTTTTGCGGCCCAGTCGCGTGACGAACCGGTGCCGTATTCTTCGCCGCCAAAGACGACCGTTGGTGTGCCAGCCGCGATGTATCGCATCGCGGCATCATAGATAGGCAATTGCTCGCCTGACGGTTGCATCAGCGTCAGGCCACCCTCAACACGGGTGCCATCGGCTTTGGCTGGAATCATCAGGTTTTTGATGCGCACATTCGCGAAGGTGCCGCGCATCATCACTTCGTGGTTGCCGCGGCGTGCACCGTAGCTATTGAAGTCGGCCTTCATTACTTTATTGTCGATAAGGTATTTGCCGGCAGGCGACGTATCCTTGATCGACCCGGCGGGGGAGATGTGATCAGTGGTGACTGAATCGCCGAATACGCCCAGCGCTTTTGCACCTGTGATGTCGAGCGCTTTGCCTGCACCCATGCCGAAGCCGGCAAAAAACGGTGGCTCGGCGATGTATGTGGATTTCGGCCAGTCATATACCTGACCGGTCGTGCCTTTGATGTTTTGCCAGAGTGGATTGTCGGCGCCGAGATTCGAATAGCGCGCCTTAAACACGGCAGGATCCATCGCAAAGCCCATGACGCCAGCGATTTCGTGGCTGGTGGGCCAGATATCTTTCAGGTATACCGGGCCGTCCGTGCCCTGGCCGACCGGCTCGGTTTGCAAATCGGTCAATACATTTCCGGCAATGGCATACGCCACAACCAACGGCGGCGAGGCGAGGAAATTGGCGCGAATGTTGGCGTGAATGCGTGCTTCAAAATTACGATTTCCCGACAGCACCGCTGCACAAACGAGATCATTCTTGACGATTGATTCCTCGATCTGTTCATTCAATGGCCCGGCGTTACCAATACAGGTTGTGCAGCCGTAACCTGCCAGGTAGAAACCGACTTTTTCGAGGTACGGCAGCAGCCCGGATTTGGTCAGATAGTCAGTGACCACGCGGCTGCCAGGCGCCAGCGATGTCTTGATATGTGGTTTGACCTTCAAGCCTTTTTCCACGGCTTTCTTTGCGAGCAGGCCGGCCGCCAACATGACGCTCGGGTTCGAGGTGTTGGTACACGACGTGATCGCCGCGATCAGCACGTCACCCGAACCAAGATCTACGCCGTCGGCTGTTTTGAAACGCTTGGCCAGATCGCCCCCTGCTTTGGCAAAACCATTCTCTGCGGGCGGCTTGGAATAGAGCGACGTAAATTGCGACTTCATGCTGCCGAGTTCAATGCGATCCTGCGGACGCTTCGGTCCAGCCAGTGAGGTCTTGATGGAGGCGAGGTCAAGCGTCAGTGTGGTGGAGTAATCACAATCCCCTGCCAGCGGCACACCGAACATGCCTTGCGCCTTGTAGTAGCTTTCGCAGTTGTCGAGTTCTTCAGCGGTACGGCCACCGGCGCGAAAATATTCCATGGTGGCCTCATCGACCGGGAAGAATCCCATCGTTGCACCGTACTCAGGCGCCATGTTGGCAATGGTGGCGCGATCCGGCACACTCAATGCGCGAGCACCCTCGCCGAAAAATTCCACAAATTTGCCAACGACCTTCGCTTTGCGCAACATTTCGGTCACGGTGAGAACCAGATCCGTCGCGGTGGTGCCTTCAGGTAATTTGCCGGTGAGATTCACGCCGACCACATCCGGTGTCAGGAAGTAAACTGGTTGGCCCAGCATGCCCGCTTCTGCCTCGATGCCCCCGACGCCCCAGCCGACCACGCCGACGCCGTTGATCATCGTCGTGTGGGAGTCGGTGCCGACGAGAGAGTCTGGATAGAGCACACCATTTTTTTCATGCACGCCGCGCGCCAGATATTCAAGATTCACCTGATGCACGATACCGATTCCAGGTGGCACAACTTTGAACGTATCGAATGCCTGCATGCCCCATTTCATAAATTCATAGCGTTCCTGGTTGCGCTGAAATTCGAGCTTCATGTTGAGGTCAAGCGAATCTGCGGTGCCGTAATGATCAATCTGCACCGAATGATCGACGACGAGGTCAACGGGAACCAGTGGCTCAATCACTTTTGGATCCTTGCCCAGCTTGGCGGCCACGCCGCGCATCGCCGCAAGATCAGCCAGTAACGGCACGCCGGTGAAATCCTGCAGCACGATGCGGGCGACAACAAATGGAATTTCGTTGGTGCGCGTGGCATTCGGCTGCCAGCTGGCGAGTTCCTTGATATGTTCTTCCACCACCTTTTTGCCATCGCAATTGCGCAACACGCTTTCAAGTACGATGCGGATCGAAATTGGCAAGCGCTTCACATTTGGAAATGTCTCAGCCAATTTTGGCAGCGAATAGTAAGTCGCGGTCTTGCCGGATTTAAGCGTTAGTTGTTGGCGGGTGTGGTGCGGATTGTGTGCCATCGTCGATCCTTTAGAAAAAACGCGCCAAGATAGTCACGCGGCGGGTCTGTTGATTTTAAGGCAGTTGAAATAATCGCGGTAGAACTTTCGGCGCAGGCAATCCTTAAGAAGAAAACGGCACGAAAATCGTGCCGTTTCCATTTCTGACCAGACTGACCAGCGCATTTTGCTAAATTACCATCATGTCCACGAATTCATTTACCGGTGTCGCATCGAGTTTTTTGGCATTGGTACACAGATCCCAGATCGCCTCCCGCTGTTTCTCCGCAAACACGCGCGCCAGATTGGTCTTGTATTTGGCCATCAGCACCGGCATGCCTTCCTTGCGGCGGCGCTTGTGACCAATCGGATATTCGACCACGATTTCCTTCAATTTGCTGCCATCGTTGAATTCCACTGTGAGCGCATTGGCAATCGAGCGCTTCGCGGGGTCGTGATAGTCCCTGGTAAATTTCGCGTCCTCGATGCACACGATTTTGTCGCGTAGCGTGTCGATGCGCTTGTCTGAAGCGATATTGTCTTCGTAGTCACTCGCGGTCAGGCGACCGAAAATAATCGGCATCGCCACCATGTACTGCACGCAGTGGTCGCGATCAGCCGGATTGTTGAGCGGACCCTTTTTATCGATGATGCGGATGCAGGCCTCATGGGTGCGAATGGTGATCTTCTTGATGTCTTTTTCGGTCTTGCCGAGTTTTTTGAGCGCCTGATGGATTGTCATTCCCGCTTCAACAGCGGTCTGCGAATGGAATTCGGCGGGAAAAGAAATCTTGAAAAGTACGTTTTCCATTACGTAAGAACCATACGGCCGCTGAAACTTGAACGCATTGCCTTTGAACAGCACGTCGTAGAACCCCCAGGTCCTGGCCGACAAAACAGAGGGATAGCCCATCTCGCCGGTCTTGGCGATTAGTGCCAGACGCACCGCACGCGAGGTCGCGTCGCCCGCTGCCCAGGATTTACGGGAACCGGTGTTGGGCGAATGACGATAGGTTCGCAGGCTTTGGCCATCGACCCAGGCGAGTGACACGGCGTTGAGGATTTCGTCTTTGCTCAATCCCATCATTTCCGCGACGACCGCAGTTGATGCAACCTTCACCAGTACAACGTGATCAAGACCAACTTTGTTGAACGAGTTCTCAAGCGCGATGCAGCCTTGAATTTCGTGGGCCTTGATCATGCCGGTGAGAAGGTCGTGCACTGTCAGTGGTTTTTTACCTGTGGCAACCGCATTGCGCGAGAGCCAGTCTGCCGTGGCGAGTATCCCGCCCAGGTTGTCGGATGGATGGCCCCATTCCGCAGCCAGCCAGGTGTCGTTGAAATCCAGCCAGCGGATCATCGCGCCGATGTCGAACGCAGCCTTGACGGGATCCATCTGGAACTGCGTACCCGGCACTTTTGCGCCGTTTGGAACCAGCGTGCCCTGCACAATCGGCCCAAGCATTTTTCTGCACGCCGGATATTCCAGCGCCTCGAAGCCGCAGCCAAGCGTATCGAGCAGGCAATAGCGCGCGGTGTCGTAGGCTTCTTTGGATTTGACCTTGTACTTGGTGACGTAGTCGACAATGTCGGTGAGGACCTTGTCGGGTTTTGGGCGAACGTTGGAAATGTGTGCGGACATGAGGTTGATTTTCTGTGGTGAAAGTAGAAGTGAGAATATTTTTATTTACGTTCTTTGAGCGGTACAAATTTCATATCATCCGGCCCGGTGTAGTTTGCATTCGGGCGAATGATTTTTCCGTCGATACGCTGTTCAATTACGTGCGCGGCCCAACCGGATGTGCGAGAAATGATGAATAGTGGTGTGAACATGGATGTCGGCACGCCCATCATGTGGTACGAGCAGGCCGAGAACCAGTCGAGATTCGGAAACATTTTTTTCTCGCGCCACATCACCGTTTCAAGCCGGTCAGCGATGTTATATAGCTTCATGTTGCCCGCGTCTTCAGACAAACGCTTTGCGACACGCTTGATCACGACGTTGCGTGGATCGGAGACGGTATAGACGGGGTGCCCGAAGCCGATGATGACCTGCTTTTCTGACACACGCCTGACGATGTCTGCTTCGGCATCATCGGGGTTGTCATAGCGGTTCTGGATGTCGAAGGCAACTTCGTTGGCGCCGCCATGCTTCGGGCCACGCAATGCGCCGATGCCACCAGTAATCGCGGAATACATATCCGAACCCGTGCCGGCAATGACGCGTGCGGCAAAAGTTGAGGCATTGAATTCGTGTTCGGCGTACAGCACCAGCGACGTGTGCATTGACTGGACAGCCAAATCGCCTGGCTCCTCGCCGTGCAGCAAATGCAGGAAATGGCCACCAATGGAATCGTCATCAGTTTCAACGTCGATACACTTGCCATTCACGGCGAAGTGATACCAGTAGAGCAGCATTGAGCCGAACGACGCCATCATCCGGTCAGCGATGTCCTTTGCGCCGGCAATATTATGGTCGTCCTTTTCCGGCAATACGCAGCCGAGCACCGAGCATGCGGTACGCAAAACATCCATCGGGTGGGTGGAGGCCGGCAGTGATTCCAGCACGTCCTGGACTGCCATCGGAATACCGCGCATGGATTTCAGCTTGGCTTTATACGACGCCAGTTCAGCGGCGTTGGGCAATTTACCGTGGACCAGCAAGTGCGCGATCTCTTCAAACTCGCAAGCCTCAGCAACGTCAAGAATGTCGTAGCCGCGATAGTGCAGATCGTTACCGGTCAAGCCGACCGTACATAGTGCAGTGTTGCCGGCGACAACACCTGAGAGTGCCACGGATTTTTTCGGTTTTGGGCCGCTTGCTGCAGGTGCTTCTGTTGCTGCGGTACTCATCTCAATTTCTCCGTCGTGTAGTGCGCGATGCGCACAGAATTTTCAATTGGAGCTGGTGTCAATTTTCAGGAACGGCGCAGCCTACAGCTTTTGCATCAACTCAATTCGATTGCCAAACGGGTCAAAAACTGATGCGCGCTTATAGCCAATTGGTCCAGTGTCAACGCGCAACGGATGTGCGCTGCGCTTCACGCTTTCCAGAAGCTCATCAATGTTGTCGACCAGCAGCGCAGGATGCGCCCGTCGTGATGCCTCGAATTCTTTCTCTTCGCCCAGATGCAGATTGACCGGGCCCTGCGTAAGCCACGCGCCGCGCTGGTCGAGTTCAGCAGGTTTGGCGATGCGGGAAAATTGCAGCACACCCACGTAAAACGAGAGTGCCTCGGCTACCTTGCCCCACGGAATCGCGACTTGAACATGATCTATTTTCAATACGGCCATGGCGTTATTCCAGAAAGTTATTTCGCTTAGAACCAGCATTGGTAAGGTTGTCAAGGCAAAATGCCTCGATAAGCCGCGTCAGTGCTGGGGTTTACTTTTTGGTGGCAAACAGTGCGTCCAGCTTCTGTTCATAGGCGTGGTAGCCCAGGTATTCGTAAAGTTCTGCGCGCGTCTGCATCGTCGGCACCACGTTTTTCTGCGTGCCTTCCGTGCGCAGGGTCTGGTAAAAATTGAGTGCCGCCTTGTTCATGGCGCGGTAGGCACCGCAGCAATACAAAACCATGTCAACATTTACCGACGCCAGTTCGCTCGTCGTGAACAGCGGCGTGTGGCCGAACTCGGTGATATTGGCCAGAATCGGCACTTTCACCGCATCCTTGAATTGCTGGTACATCGGTAGTGCAGTAATGGCTTCGGGGAAAACCATATCGGCGCCCGCCTCGACATATGCACAAGCACGGTCGATTGCCGCGTTGATGCCTTCAACCGCTAAAGCATCCGTACGCGCTATGATGACAAAATCCGGATCGGTGCGTGCATCCACCGCCGCCTTGACCCGATCGACCATCTCCTGAAGGGACACGACTTCTTTGCCTGGACGATGGCCGCAGCGTTTGGTGCCGACC
>JBKJMK010000437.1:0-16761 GCA_046596005.1 Usitatibacteraceae bacterium
ATCAGATACTGGCCGTTGACGCCGCCGCTACCGCGAACCAAAGCCACATAGCGCTCGAGGCCCAAGCTGCCGTTGCCGGCAATGCGCCGGGCAATATCAATCGGTTCAAAGAAAGCCGGCGACTCCTGTGTGCTGGCGTATGTACTCAGGATGGACTCAGCGTGCGCGCGATCCTGCGAAGACACAGTCAGCATTTTCTTGCCATCTGTCGTCAATCGGGTTTTGCCCGACTTGAGGCGTGTGCGCTGCTTGATCAGATCAAAACGATGTCGCCCCTTGAGGCTTTGCAATAGCTTCCTGACTGGTCCCGTTGCCAGGGATCGCTCAACCCAACGCGGTTTGGCCGCAGAGACATTGGCCGCGTAGGTTTCAATGAATTCGGCGACCATTTTCGACGCCGTTGCTGCGTTGATTTTCAATGGCTTGGCAGCAACCAGAATGCTTGTCAGGAAACGCACCAACTCGTACGCAACGGGCGCGACGCAGCCCTCATCGAAATCCACGAGATCAAAATAGACCAGGCGATTGTCACCTTTGTAACTGCCGAAGTTCTCAAGGTGCAGGTCGCCACAGGAAAGTACCTTTGGCGACGTTATGAGCGAACCAACGAGGGGAAGCGTGCTGTAGAAAAGTGGGCAGGTGCCGCGAAAGAAAGCAGAAGGATCCTCGCGTAACGCTGCCAGCTTCAACTTAAGGCGTTCTGGATCCCGTCCACGGTTGTTTTCAAGGATGACCTTCGTTGCCGCTTGCATCAACATCCGCGCATTTCTGACAGTAGGTGGACATTGATTTTAGCGCAAGCGTCTGATCATTCAGGCGTGCTTGACCAGCGATCAGGAATCAATGGAGATTGGCCAGAATAGCGCGAGTACGCCGGGTCGCAAATAGCGCCAGATAGTCAAAAATAAGCGCGTCGGACTTCAGGCGGGCATATTCGTCGTCGTAAACGCGCTTGACTTCATCAAACGACCGATGTGTCTCAGCCGCGATCATGTCGATAATACCGGTGTTGTTTCTTTCCGTATTACCATCATTTTGAATTTGTCTCATGGCTGCTCCATGCATCTATGGCGTTGATCATACGGCGATGGACACGATACCTTCGTCGCTATCTTAAGCCATACGATGCCGCGCAGGACTGCAATGACAAGTTAGTGTGATGTAGATCAAACAGGCGCCCGTTGCGGACGCATAGCCGAGACGCTTCAGCAGTTTGTCGCTTGTTGAAGAACGCAGAGCGACCAAAATTAGACTATCAGACACAAGGTTTGGCGAGCTTCTTCAGACGTTTTCTGCCTGGTAGCCGCCCCAGTGCTTGAGTTCTTTGCCTGCGTCAACAAAACCTGCCTGGAAATTGCTTTTGGATAGAATGACGCCTGTTTTGCCAATCCACTGATTTTCGTACGCCAATCTCCAAAGGAACAATACATGCGCAAGTCTCTAATTGCAGTTTCTGCCATTGCAATGGCCGTAGTAACCGGCAACGCCACCGCCCAGGCGAAGCCGGAAGACGTGATCAAGTACCGCCAATCGGTTTATAAGGTGATGGGCTGGAATTTTGCGCCGATGGCGGCGATGGTTAAAGGCGAGAAACCATTCGACAAGGAAGCGTTCAAGCGTCATGCGATGATCCTGAGCCAAATGTCGCCACTTGCGATGGAAGGCTTCGCCGCCGGTTCGGACAAGGGTGCTGAAACAAAAGCTAAACCGGAAATTTGGACGAAATCAGGCGATTTCAAAGAAAATATGGACAAGATGGTGGGTGAATCTAAAAAACTCGCTGCTATCGCGAGCACCGGCAGTTTTGACGACATCAAAAAACAGTTTGGGACGACCGCTGGCTCATGTAAAGCGTGTCACGACGAGTACAAAAACAAATAACGCGATATTTACCGCAAAACAAAACGCCGCAAACTTTGCGGCGTTTTGTTTTGCGGCTCAAATCCGGCTATTTGTTTAGCAATGCATATGTGGCCAGTGCAACGGCACCACCGATTACCCACGCCAGCCAAGTGGGTCGCGACGGTGTTGCAGCGTTCGCTGACAACATTTTGTTCCCGGTGATCATCGCCTTCACCAAGTTGTCTTTTTTGTAAAAAAAAGCAATGGCGACGGCGGCCAGATGCACGCCAATGAGAACCAGGATCACGGTCGAATTCAATTTGTGGAGCATGGTCATCTGGTCGCTGACTGCCTTGCTCACCAGATGTGCGAACGGTCCTTCGAGCATGAGATCGTCATTGGCAAACAGGCCCATCACGGCTTGCAGCAAGAGCACGCCGAGCATCGTCACAATACTCAACGCGCCCAATGGATTGTGCCCTACATGCTGCGCGGAGTTTTTATGCGTCGCGCTTTTCAGATAGGCGATCACGGTTTGGGGGCCGCGCAGAAAATTCACAAAACGTGCATGGTGGCTGCCGACAAACCCCCAGATGATGCGAAAGATGACCAGGCCCAATACAAAAAAGCCAGCGCGCTTGTGCCATTCCAGCCAATTTCCACCGAGCTTGCCTGTGACGAACATCACGATGATGAGCAGCACGAGAAGCCAGTGAAACAGGCGCACCGGAAGATCCCATACGCGTATCGGCGAAGCAGCTTCTGTCTCGTTCATTTTGCGTATCCGCAATTTTCCAGCTGCCACGACTACTTCGACGGTTCGATCCGAATCATTTCACCGTCGGATGAGTCAATCAACAGATATAGATTGCCGTCAGGCCCTTGACGCACATCGCGGATGCGCCCAAGTTTGCCATCGAACATGCGCTCCTCCGACACTACCTTGTCACCGTTGAGCGTGAGGCGTGCCAATGTCTGTTTCGCCAACGCACCCACGAACAAATTGCCCTTCCATTTCGGGAAATTATTGGCGGTATAAAACGCCATTCCTGACGGTGCAATCGATGGCACCCAATAATGCAACGGTGGAACAATTCCTTCCCTGGTAGACCCGTCACCAATCTTGGTGCCGCTGCCGTAGTTTGCGCCATAGGTGATCACCGGCCAGCCGTAATTGGATCCGGCTGCAAGTATGTTGATTTCATCCCCACCCTGCGGGCCGTGTTCATGCGTCCATACGCGGCCTGTTTCCGGATGCAGCGCCGCGCCTTGCATGTTGCGGTTACCCCAGGTAAAGATTTCCGGTCGCGCGCCCGGCGTTTTGACGAACGGGTTATCGGCTGGAACACGGCCATCGTCGTGCAGACGAATGCTCTTGCCGGCGTGGTCGTTCAATTGCTGCGCGCGGTGTGCCGCACCTTTCGCAGGACTGTCGCCGCGATCACCGAGTGTAATGTACAGGTAGCCTTGCCGATCAAATACGATGCGCGATCCAAAGTGCACCCCCGCCGCCGATTTCGGCTGCATCTGAAACAGCACCTCAACATTTGTCATCAGCGGTGATTCACGTGTGCCGGCAAGTTTGCCGCGCGCGAGTTCAGTACCAAATTCACCGGGCTTGCCGGCGTTGTAAGTCCAGTAAATCCAGCCATTCTCGGCATATTTTGGATGCAGGGCCACATCCATCAAACCACCCTGGCCGTGCTCTACGGCCTGGGGGATTCCCTGCACCGGCTTTTCGATAAGCTTGCCGCCATCAACCAAACGCATTGTGCCGCGACGTTCGGTCACAAGCATGCGCCCGTCTGGCAAGAACGCCATGCCCCAAGGATGATAAAGCCCCTTGACGATGGACGTCGCACGCACGGTGTAATGCTCGGTTTTGAATATGCGTTCGGTTGGCAAATCGGGCGTGCCCTGTGCGAGCACTGCGATCGCGAATACGCTGGCGGCGATCGCGCCTGCGCATTGTTTAATTGAAAAACTTTCAATCTTCATCGTGGAAACTCCTGGCGGGCGGTGTCATTCACAATATATTCTGAACGTCTCGCCCATGCTTGCTCACAACTAACTAAAATACAGCCGCTTTGCCGATGGACCGCACCGGCGACGGTAAATCAACATTTCACACTATGCGGCTGCATACTCCACCTGCTTGATCGGTTTGATTCCGGCCAACTTCTTCGGGTCTTGCTGTATGACCCATAAATCCAGCACCGCCTGCATACGCAACCAACTGTCAGCACTGGTATTGAGCAGCTTGGCGATGCGCGCCGCCATTTCAGGCGTGAGTGGACGCTTTTCGTGCAGTATCTCCGACACGGTAAGTCGCGACACACCGAGCCGCAGGGCAAACTCCGTCTGCGTCATTTCCAGCGCGGGCAAAACATCCTCTCGCAACACCGCGCCCGGATGGGTGGGACGCCGGTTGGGGTCTCTGGTCGATTTCATTAGTGGTAATCCTCCAAGTTCACATCGATTGCGTTTTCGCCTTCAAAGCCGAACGTGATACGCCAATTGCCGCTCACACTGACCGCGTATTCACCTTTGCGCTCGCCTTTGAGGGGATGGAAACGGTAACCAGGCAGGTTCATGTCTTCTGGTCTTACGGCACCATCAAGGCGATCCAGCATGCGCTCGATGCGGGGCGCGTGCTGCGCAGGAATGCCGCGATAATCGCTGCGTTTGAAAAATCGCTCAAGGCCACGGTGCTTGAAGTTGTCGATCATTTACACTGTAATCCAATAAAGTCCATTGTAATCCAGTAAATTACGATTTACAAGACCAGCTTTCAAGCTGTCTCTTTCGTCGCCGACCGGATCGGCACAACCGCGCCAGGTGATTGCACGCTGTCGAGATAGTCCGACCATTGCTGCATCATCTTCTTGCGCTCTGGCAGGTGCCCTTTGCGGTTATTTGCGGCCCACAGGTCATCCCGCCCTTGTAGCCCAAGCGATAGGCCTCACTTTTCGCGTTCCTGCATTTCAGATCGGTCAAGCATCGGGGTAACTCGCCAAGGCATCGTGGTAACTCGGCTACTTTTCACCACGGTTTACCCCCGGATGCAAGCGGACGCTAAAAAACCGTATTGAACCACCAGAAAGCAAAACCCCCAGTGAGAACCGGGGGTTTGTGGACTTCTTCGGACATCTTAGAACACTATTCTGGCGGAGGCGGTGAGATTCGAACTCACGGAAGAGTCTCCCCTTCGCTGGTTTTCAAGACCAGTGCCTTAAACCGCTCGGCCACACCTCCAGATTTGAGGCGCATTTTACCATTCACCGCCACTATTTTTCTCTTGGCAAAACCGCTACTTGAAACTTTTTGCTGTAGCCTATAGTCTTACACACGATTTCATCGTTTCAGGAGATAACATCATGGCAATCAACGCCCCTATCATCACCTCCCCCGGCACGCTCGCACCTGCGCAAAATCGCGTTTTACGCAATACCTACGCACTGCTGGCGCTTTCACTGGTACCGACGGTTATCGGTGCCTGGCTGGGCGTCCAGCTCAAGTTTTCTTTCCTGGCAGGTAATCCGCTCATCGGGTTCATGCTGTTTTTGGGCATCGCCTTCGGTTTTTTCTATGCGATTGAAAAAACCAAGAATAGCCCGTGGGGTGTAGCGATCCTGCTTGGCTTCACTTTCTTCATGGGACTGATGTTGTCACGCCTGGTGGGAAGTGTGCTCAATCTCAACAATGGCGGCACCCTGGTCGCCACCGCAGCAGGCGGCACGGCTGTGATCTTCTTCGCGATGGCCACGCTCGCCAGCACCATCAAACGCGATCTTTCCGGCATGGGCAAGTTTCTGATGATGGGCGTGTTGCTGCTTATCGTTGCTGCGCTGGCAAATATTTTCTTGCAAATGCCGGCATTGATGCTGACCATCGTCGTGTTGGCCATTGGTATCTTTTCGGCATTGCTGCTTTATGACGTGAACCGCATCATCACCGGTGGTGAAACCAATTACATCAGTGCGACGCTGGCGATTTATCTCGATGTCTATAATATTTTCAGCAACCTTTTGGCGCTGCTGGGAATCACGAATAGCGATTGATTCAGACTTCCGTAAAGAAAACGGCCATGGGTTGACCCCATGGCCGCTTTTTATGTGCCGAAGGAAAAACTCTAGCATTGGCGCGGCTTTCAGGCCTAAAATGGCCCCCAAGGCGCGCCGGTACTGGAGTTTTATTTTTTAGCCTCCGCTCCGCTCAAAGACGGCAATCGACTCCACATGCGCCGTGTGCGGGAACATGTTCACCACGCCTGCCGCCTTGAGGGTGAATCCCTGCGTATGCACAAGCAAATCCGCATCGCGCGCCAACGTACTCGGGCTGCACGCAACGTAGACGATGCGCTTCAACTCCGGCCTGAGGTCAGTGCCGAGCAACTTGCACACTTCCAACGCCCCATCGCGGGGTGGATCGATCAGCATTTTCACTACGCGCGGAACTTTCTTCATCGCGGCTTGCGGGTCGGTGTACAAATCGGCTGCAAAAAAACGTGAGCCATGCGCCAATCCGTTGCGTGTCGCGTTGTCGGCAGCACGCTGGACAAGCGATTCGCTGCCCTCAACACCGATCACGTTCGCGCCCAGTTTCACAATCGGCAAGCTGAAGTTTCCCAATCCGCAGAACAAATCCGCAATGTCCTCGCCCGGTTCTGGTTGCAGCAAGTCCATTGCCCGTTTAACCATCAACCGATTCACCGCATGGTTCACCTGCGTGAATTCGGTCGGGCGAAAATTTAATTCGAGATTAAACTCTGGCAACAGGTAGGTCAGCTCAGGCGCATCGAGCGGATACCATGGCACTGCCGTTTCCGGCCCCTTCACTTGCACCCACCATTGAATTTTATATGCGTCGGCGAACGCTTTTAGCCTGACCTCGTCATTGGCCGTCAACGGCTCAAGCAGCCGTAATACCAATGCGGTGATGGCTTCGCCAACGGCCACCTCGATCTGCGGAATGCGGTCCCGTATATCGAGTGTGCTCAGCACTTCACGCAGCGGATCGATCATTCGCCCGACGCCGCCGGCCAATACTTCACACGAATGCATGTCGGCGACATAGCTGGATTTTTTCTCGCGAAAGCCGACCAGCACGCCGCCTTTTTTTGCGACATAGTTTACCGAGAGCCTCGCGCGATGCCGGTACTCCCACTGTGCCGCGTAAATAGGCGGCAGGATTCGCTCAGGAACGACCCTGCCAATACGCGCAAGATTGTCCTCGAGCACACGTTGTTTAGCGGCAACTTGCAAGCTTGGGTCGGCATGCTGCAAGACACACCCCCCGCAAAGCTCAAAGAAACTGCAACGTGGCGCAATCCGTTCGGATGAAGCGCGCAATATTTTCAGCAACTTCGCCGTTTCAAAATTCTTTTTTTTGCGAGAAGGCTGGTACTGCACCAGTTCACGCGGCAACGCACCTTCGATAAACACAGCTTTGCCATCGACATGGGCGATACCGCGCCCTTCGTAGTCGAGAGATTCGACGTGGGCGGTTGGTGATTCCAGGATTGGAGAATTCATTGACTGGGGTGCTTGCGGGATATGCGGAAAATCGAACGGTGCCAGGCACGATGAGAGCGCGAATTATACGTGGCGAACCATGACAAGAAAAAAGGCACCGTGAGGTGCCCTTTTTCTCATCGCCAATTAAGCGCCATTACGGCAGCTGGCAATCCGAACGGAATGTATCAAACACTTGCCGCTGAATGTCTTTTGTGACCGACACGCCGTCGACATCATAAATCAGCTTCGCGGTGTTGCCGTCGGCGAACTCAAGGCGCATGTTGCCAACCTGCCTGAGGTTGGAAGGACCAATCGGCGTGAATGGCATGGCATCGAAATTTGGCCCCGTGGTACGGTATATGGCACCAGCGAAATTTTGCGTGGCCGCGATCCTGTCACCACGCGACAGAATCAGCCACATGCCTTTTCCGGCCGCATCATAAGTAAACAGCGTAGCGAAAATAATGTCGCTCTGGTGCGTCAGGTTAATCCCCCAGCCAGACTCATTCGGGTTCCACCACAGATCCTGATAGTTATCGTTAAAGGTGCGATTGGTACCCGCAAACGTGCAGCTTGGCTGCGTGCCAAACGTTTGTTTAGAAATGTTTTTGGTCACAGTACGACCGAAAGCGCTGTACACAAGCGTACCGTTGTCCGGTCCGGAAAAGCGCAGGCGCATGCTGCCGACCGGGGTGAGGTTAGCCGCACTTATCGGCGTGAACGGATTCGCATTGAACGCGGGCCCGGTTGTCTGATACAGCAATCCTTGATAGCTGCCATCGGGTTGACGCTCACCGCGACTCAAAATCAGCCAGATGCCTTTGCCGGCATCGTAAGTGAACAATGTGCCGAAGATGATATTGCCCTGGTGATTGAGATTCATGCCCCAACCGCTCTCCACTTCACCGGCCCACCACAGCGACGTATAGTTGGTCGTTGCCGTGGTAAATGTCGCGGTGACACTATAGCCAGCCGGCGTCAGATCGGTGGGCACCCAGGGGGCAACATTCAGATAGTAGATACCCGGCGTCACCGGCCAGGTAATGCCGAAATCGTTTGAACCCACGTCCGCGTCATCGTTGGTCGCGGTGAGCTTCGCATTGGAAAGCGTCTCGCCGTTGCTATCGAGCAAACCGCCGATCAAATCGTAGCCACCGGCCGACTTCACGTAGATCGTGCCTGCCTGCGTAACATTGATACGGAAGGAATCGATATCGCCTACGTAATTGAGCGTTGCGGCCCTTGGCGTGTCAAACGTTAGCGTTGGAACCGATGGTGACGGCTGGTTGGCAACGTCATCCGCAGGGAACGCGGACCCGTTAAGTATCGGCGCGATTTGCGGGTAGAAATAATCGAAACGTCCGTAGTTGGCGTTCTCTGTCGTATTGGTGCAGGACAGTCCATCGGCGCCATTGCGCAATGTCGAACTGGAAAGTACGCCCCGCAACTGCAGGGAGCCGTTGTTTAACGTGAACAGACCTGACCCTGAAGAGCCGCCCTCAATAATGCCGCGGCTGAACAAGACACCATACATCTGCTGCTCGTAGCCTTGCAGGCGAATCAAGCCAGTCGTATTGCCGGCGACAGATACAGTCCCAATCGCTGCTTTCATCAGATCTCCCTTGGGGTGACTTAGCGAGACAATTGGTGAGTTTGCGCCCAACACATCGGCATTCCAGCCAGCGAAGACTGTGCCTGCAGGGGGGGCCAAATTCAAACGCAGCAAGGTGGAATCTACGAATTGGTTGGTAAACACCAGTTGCGCGCCACCACCAAGTGTCACGACATCATTGCGTACCGGTCCGGCACAGGTACTTGCTTCATAGAACCAACGGGTCTGAAGACTGGTTGCCTCGGCTTGTGTGGAAATGCAATGATTTGCCGTCAAAAAGAAATTCTGCTGGATCGGTGAATTGATCAGGGTGCCAGTACACAGGAACAAACTGCCCCCACTGGCAAAATTCATGCGCGCCACAGATTTACGTCGCTCGGCGATCGCGCTGCCGTTGACAGGATCGTCGCCAATCGCACAGGCGACATCGATAGTGCACGAACCAGCAGCGGTGTTCAGAGCGGGCACGGGAGGGTCTTTTACCGCGAAGGGTGACACCTCAAAATGGCCCACATCTTCTACCTTGAACTTAAGGCCATCCACACGTTGAGATGTATAGAGTTCGACAATCTGCGTTGCGCCCTCCGTATATGGCGTCCAGATTTCGCCATTCAACGCGACGCGCAATGGCACTATGGCAGCCTCGTCACCAAGGTGCCCGACCACACGTAGTTCGCCTTCGGTAAGCCCTGGTGGCAAAGAAAGTCTCACGCGAATGCCAATTGCGCCAGCTGAGGTGATACGAAAATGCGTGACACGCCCACCGTCAGCAACAGCTTCCCATTGCGCAGCGCTCGCATCGGCGCCAATCGGCAGGACCGAGCCCACACGACGCGGTGCTGATCCCTGGACGGATGGCGATTTAATCCCGAGCAGCGCCGACAGTCCTTTCACTTTTGCCTGCGCGAACTTGCTGCTTTGTGCCGCCATTTCCAGCTGCTTCGCACTCGGCGCCAGTTCGATGCTGGTGACCGGTGCCGTGCTGGAACGTAACGTTACGGCATCGACGGGCACATCACTCAATTTCACCCGGCTTGGCATCTCCGTTACGGAGGGGGCCGCAACAACGGTGCCCGCCGAAAAAATTCCGGCGACGCACAACACTGCAATATTCAGGAAAATTATTCGCATACGCATTCTTGCTTCCTCGTTCACAACCAAAACTCCCTTACCTCAGAACATATGCACCAAGCGTCGTAAGCCCAGCCATTGTTGCGCCCAAAATCCGCGACCATATTCTGCCCCGTCAAGCTGATCGCGCACGCCTGTTGACGGGTAAATGTTTTCAAAATTAGCGGTGCGAAAAATCACATCCCACAGCGGAAACAATACGGCAAAATTACAGCCGCGCGCGGGCCCCTCATGTCCGATCCCGATACCGTGATGAACGCGGTGAAACCGTGGACTCACCAGCAGATACTCACCAATACGACCGAACGAAAGCTTCAGATTCGCATGTGACAGACTCTCGATTACGCGGGTGGCGACGACAATTGTCACAAACTGTGCGGGTGCCACGCCAATCAGCAGCGCGATCAATGCAAATACGCCATCAACAACGAAATCATCGAGCAAATGATTGCGGTCATCCGACCAAAACGTCATCTGCCGCTGCGAGTGATGCAGACTATGCAGCGCCCACCACATATTAAATTGATGCTGCCCACGGTGTAGCCAATAAGACACAAAATCCAAAATAACCAGGTAAAAGAAAAACGACAGCCACGGCGAATCGTTGAGGAACGGGAGTGCATCTTCGAGCTTCCAGGGAATGATGTCGTTCATCCGCAAGAGGCCATCGAGTGCATCCACCATCGGCACCAGCAACAGAAACATCAGGAGCGGAATGAAGCCCAATCGGTGCAACATCGTATAAATCAGATCGACCCGCTTGGCACTTTCCTCACTCTGCACCTCGGCCGGACGCAATTTTTCCAGCGCACCCAACACCATTGCAAGCAACGTAATTTCGATGGCACCAATGAGAAAAAACTCCGTGCCGTCGAAAGCCTGCTCGGCGTATCCGCCCAAGCCCAGGGCGTGCACCACCGGCAGCACACCGGTTTCAAAGACGTGCCCGTGCAGCGCTGCAAATTGCGCCGCCATCAAGGTGACTAACCAGTCAAACACCTATTTTTTCCATTGCTGATGTTCCGTAATGCGGGCAAAACACAAACCTTTGGCCTTTAATCCGCTGATGAGTTCATCCAAACGAGGATAAAGCGGGTCCTTGCGCGACCAGATACCCAGATGCCAGAGCAGAATATCGCCATTTTTGATGTCGCGAATCTGCGTTTTTATCAACTGGTCCGATGGAAACTTTTCGCTCGGCAACTCATCACCTGAAAAACCTGCGGGGCTCCACGGCACATGCGTAAAGCCGCACGCTTTGGCGAACCGGGTAACGTTTGCCGTCAGCTTGCCGCCGGGCGCGCGCCATATGCCATCGAAGCCGCGCCCTGTCATCGCCCTGAAGGCCGCTTCAGGGCGTTTCAATTCCGCACACACCTCCGCTTCGTCCAGCGCCTCGCCGGATTTTGCACCCCATGGGACGTAGCTGACCTTGTCGGTGCCGATATCGCGCCGAAAATATCCGTGCCGCCAAGTGTGGGACCCGAAATCATGCCCCTCATCAGCGCGGGCTTTCCAGAATGTCGCCCAAGCCGGATCGAGAGACGTATCGCCGCGCTTGGTCTTTTCATTGGCGAGAAAGAATGTAGCTTTGACGCCGTGCTTTTTTAGCACGGCTGCCATTTCCTCTGCGGGCTGCATGGTGCCGGTATCGATCGTAAGGTAGACAGTGCCCACGCAGGTAGCGGCATCTGCACTGACGGCGTGCAGGATGATCAACGTCCCGGCAACGAATTTCTTCATATCAGTGCAGCTTATTTACGCGCGGCGTGACTAAAAAAATAAATTCCATGCGGCGATTTTCCGACCGGGATCTGTTTCACGACCTGTTTCGTCACCATGTCGATGACCGTCACCTTCTTGATCCAGCGTGATGTCACCCAAAGTTGTTTGCCGTCCTTGGTCAGTTCCATGCAATCGGGCCCACCAGGTACGTTGATGGTATCGATGACCGAAAGGGTGGACTGATCGAGAATATTGACGGTATTGGATACACGGTTGCTGACCAACAGCCGTTTGCCATCTCCCATTGCAAGAAAATTATGTGCGCCTTTGCCCGTGGTAATTTTTTTGACCGTTTTCTGGGTACGCCAATCGATCACTTGCACGTAGTCCTCCCCGGTCATGCCGATCAATGCGTACTTGTCATCAGGCGTCAACCAGACACCGGCGGGCATTTTACCGACCGGCATTTTCCACTTCATGGTTTGCGTGCTCAGATCGTATGCCGCAAGTTCATTCGAATCCTGCAAGGTTACGAAAGCCAGTGAGCTATCGCTGTTGAACGCAACATGGCTCGGCGCTTTCGGCGCAGGCAGTCGCTTGACCAAACTGAAATCCGCGCCGTTGTAAATATCGACGCGGTCCAACCGAAGGCTCACTGAGACGAACCATTTTTTATCCGGACTGAAGCCGATTTGGTATGGATCAGAAATCTTGTCCATGCGACGCATGATTTCGCCCGTCAACGGATCAAGGAACACCAGATCATTCGAGGTCGCGTTGGCGACGATCAAGAATTTATCGTCTGGTGTCGACATCAGATGGTGTGGCTCCTTGCCCACTGGAACACGCTTCGTTTCGACCATTGTTGCCTTGTCTATCAGGCTGACCGTGCCTTCGCCGGAATTGAGGACAACGACCACTTCAGCGTGCACGCCAATTGAAAGCAAGCAAAATGCGCCAACGACGCAAAGAAATGTCACCGATCTCAACTTAAAAAAATTCACAAAAAACCCTTTAAATCACAATGTTACGAGAGAATATCGAGACGAACTCAGGATTGCCCATGCTACCATAGGGCCCATAAAGTAACGCCTCTTCATGCCTTCACGTGCACCGCTCGCCGACCTGTTTTTCACGCCACATGACAATCAAATTTTGCACACTATGCGGTTCCGCGAAAATTGAAAGGCGCATCCCGCCGGGCGATGATCGTAAGCGCGAAATTTGCGCCAGCTGCGGACACATTCATTACATCAATCCGAAAATCGTGGTCGGCAGCATTCCGGTTTGGGGTGAACAAATTCTGCTTTGCAAGCGTGCTATCGAACCACGCTATGGCAAATGGACCCTGCCAGCAGGTTTCATGGAGGAGGGTGAAACGCTGGCCGAGGGCGCAGCGCGCGAAACGCTGGAAGAAGCCGGCGCACGCATTACCATTGAGCAACTCTATGCCAGTTACTCGCTACCCGGCATCAGTCAGGTCTACGTTTTATTTCTGGCAAAACTCGATGACGTCAACTATTCAGCGGGTATCGAAAGCCTCGAAGTTGCACTTTTTTTTGAACACGAAATTCCCTGGGACGAGCTCGCCTTTGTCGCTATTCGCGAAGTGCTCAAACGATATTTCGCTGATCGCCAAAAGGGCATATTCGCGCCGCATTTCATGGATGTGCGGCCGCCTGCGCGGCAATGAAACTGGTCGTTGGTGTTGCTTGGTAAAACTGAAGTCTTTTCGCCTGCACCCGGAGAGTCCGACGAATTTCCCGTCAAACCACCAACATTGGCGGGCATCTCCAGATGTTTTCGCCCTGGAAGGCCCGCCAATTGGCAATCTAGCCGTCTGCCAGTCACTATTTGCGCCGCCACTCCGTCAAGCCACCCGACTTATCCTCAAGCATAATTCCGGCATCATCGAGTTGTTTCCTGATTGCATCTGCCCGTGCGAAGTCTTTGCTTTTTTTTGCGACATCGCGCTCGGCGACAAGCGACGCGACATCCACCCGCGCGGTATCGCTGTTGGCAGCGCCCTGAACGAATGCGCCCGGCATATCCTGAAAAAATCCCAGCGTGGCACCGAGCGCCTTCAAAAGACCCGCGGTCGCCGCTGACTTGCTGCGGTTGAGTTCGCGACGCACCTCGTGGAGCACGGCAAATGCGGCGGGGGTATCAAAATCGTCTTCCATCGCCGCACGAAATTTCTGCGCGTACTCGTTTGTCCATTCCAGTTTGTAAACCGCCGGTGGCGTTTCCTTCAGCGCGATGTAAAAACCCAGCAAAGACTGCCGCGCATCTTCGAGCATGTCCCAGGAATAATTGATTTCGCTTCGATAATGGCCGCGCAGTAGCAAATAGCGCACCGTCTCGCCGCCTTGCACGGCATCAAGCTTGTTCAGGACTTCACGCAGCGTGAAAAAATTGCCCAGCGACTTGGACATTTTTTCATGGTCCAAATTTAGAAACGCCACGTGCATCCAGTATTTGGCAAATTGCTTGCCTGAATTTTTATCGAATGACCCTTCCGTCTGCGCAATCTCGTTTTCGTGATGCGGGAACTGTAAATCAAAACCGCCACCATGGATATCGATCTGCTCACCCAGTACTGCCTCGCACATTGCCGAGCACTCGATGTGCCAGCCGGGGCGACCGCCGCCAAATATCGACGGCCACTGCGGTTCGTTCGGTTTCGCTGCCTTCCACAATACAAAATCGAGCGGGTCACGCTTGGATGAATCAACGGCCACCCTTTCTCCCGCGCGCAGGTCGTCCAGATTCTTGCCGGACAATTTGCCGTAATTTGTAAATTCACGCACTGCGTAGTACACGTCACCGTTAGGCGCACGGTACGCCATGCCGTTGTCTTCGAGACGCTTGATGATCGCAAGCATGTGATCCACATGGTGGGTCGCCCGCGGGCTGTGCGTAGGACGCAGCAATTTCAGACGATCCGCATCTTCGAACATGGCTGCCGTCATGCGCGTGGTGAGCGTTTCAATCGTCTCATTGTTGGCGTTCGCGCGCTCGATGATCCTGTCGTCGATATCAGTAATGTTGCGCACAAAATTCACTTCATAGCCGATGGCCGTCAGCCAGCGATAAACCATGTCAAACACGGTAAAAGTGCGTGCGTTACCGATGTGGAAAAAGTCATAGACGGTCGGACCGCATGCGTACATGCGCACAACGCCCGGCGCGATGGTGGTGAGCGGTTGCTTTTTTCTGCCGAGCGTGTTGTAAATGATTTGCATATTTTCTTCTATTTGGAGGGCCGAATGCAGCGGCGACTTGACAAACGGAAACTTGGCCGCGTAAGCGCTGTCCTAACTGCACCAATGTTTTGGAAATGACTGCGCACCCGGGAAGCGTGAGGCGGCAAGAATCAGGCAGGTTGAACGTGGCTCAACAACATCGCGCGCCGTCAACGTCGAACAACGCCCCAGGCATCATCCTCGCCACCCGTCGCGACTCTGTGAGAAACCCTCACGCAAAGGCTGCGAGAATGTGTAGTTCAGAAGCATTCTTGGTAGAATAGACTCGTTGTGTGTGACACTGATTTTCATTTAATTCAATGAATTATAACAAAATGCTTATTGCCAATTTAGCCCGCAAAGTGCGTCACAGTGCGATCATCTGTGTCGCCTGCATTTCTGGTGCCGTGCTTGCCGGGCCGGTAGAAGATACCAAGGAAGCAACCAAACTTTATCAGCAGGGCAAACTCGATCAGGCGTTGTCGAAAGTAAACGGTGCCCTTACCCAGCAACCGAAAGACGCGCAGGGCAGGTTCCTGAAGGGCCTGATCCTGACCGAGCAGAAAAAAGGCACGGACGCGATTCAGGTTTTCACCGGCCTCACCGAGGACTATCCGGAACTTCCTGAACCATACAATAATCTCGCCGTCCTCTATGCAGGCCAGGGAAACTACGACAAGGCAAAAGCGGCACTTGAACTAGCCATCCATACCCATCCCAGCTACGCAACCGCGTACGAAAACCTTGGCGACATTTACGCGCAGTTGGCGCGGCGCTCATACGACAAAGCGCTCCAGCTTGACAAGAACAACGCCACCGCGCAGGGCAAGCTTTCGATGGTGAAAGACATCTTCAATCTGCCCAAAACAGCGGATGCGTCCAAGGCAGCACCGGTGCAGGTCGCCGTTGCGTCCAAAGCGGAGCCGAAGCCTGATACCAAAGCTGAACCCGCGAAGACAGCACCTGGCTCGGTGACAAAATCGACCAGTGTCGCGCTGTCAGGAAATGCCGGCAATGATGTTAAAGCGACCATCGCAGCGTGGGCCAAGGCATGGGCAGCCAAGGACGTCCCTGCCTATCTGGGTTTTTATGCTGCTGATTTCGAGACACCGAAAGGCATGACCCGAGCAGCCTGGGAAGCACAGCGTAAAGAACGCATTGAGCCAAAAAAATCCATCTCGGTTGAGGCGAAGATCATCAAAACCTCCATCCAGGGTGCAGTTGCGACGGTGGTGTTTCGCCAGATATATCGAGCCGACGCCGTCAAAAGCGATAACACCAAGACCTTGCGACTGGTCAAAACGGGCGAGCGATGGTTAATCAATGCCGAACAGTCCGGGACTTAGCCGGATTGAGGCGCCTCGACTTCGTGAGTTTGTCACCGCTAATCACGCGTAGTCCGTATTGGGTTTGCATCGTCGCTTCCATCGCCGGTGCTTCTCTCGCGACAGCGCAGCCCGCTCCACTTGCCTCGATCGCGTTCAGCAACGAAGTCGAAGCGTCCCTGGTGCGTGCGCTTGAATCGCTGAAGACGGATGGCATCAAGCCCGCCCTGCGGGAACTGGATGCGACACTGGCCAAGAACCCGAATTTTCGTCTCGGCCACTTGATCAAAGGCGATTTGTTGATGGCGAAGGCCGGTACGCCAACGGCATTCACTGGCATGAAATCACAGCCGGAATTAGTGGCA
>JBKJMK010000203.1:0-3665 GCA_046596005.1 Usitatibacteraceae bacterium
CCGGGGTTCCGGCAAGTACTTCTGGCAGAGCCGCAAGCGAACCAGGTGTGCGCGGCAATGGTTCGGATAGCGAGGAGCCCGGGGACAATGGCAACGATTCTTCACGCAAAAACAGCGCGCCGGCAACCGCTTCAATCGTCGCGTCGGCGGGAGGGGGCGATGCGGGTGCTGCATTGCCATCCGCACTTTCCGCCACTGCTTCCTGGAAGCTCTCAACCTGCGTCTCTAAAGGCTCTTCCACACGCGAGAGGGACTGGAAGGCATTAAATATCTGGCGGCAACGACCACACATTACGCGGCCTTGTCGCACGTTTAACTGTTCTGGTTGTACCTTAAATTGTGCCGCGCAGTTGGGGCAGATCGTGAGCAACATAGGGCCAAAGTATAGAGGGGTTCACGCGATGTTGCGTCGCCCAGCGATACACGACCAACCTTCTTCACTTTTCCAAACGCTCAAATCAAACCATTCCCGATAAATACCGATGAGCTCCTCAGCCTGCGGGTCGAGGATACCCGCAAGCACCAATGCGCCCCCGGGCTTCGTATGGGCTGCAAGCAGCGGTGCCAGCACCCGCAAAGGATTTGCAAGAATATTTGCGACCAGTATGTCGGCTACAACATCCAATGCAGATTCACCGTCGGTAAAATGCACGATGACATCATTTTGTTTAGCGTTGTAGCGCGCGACTTCCACGGCTTGCGGGTCGATGTCCACACCATAGGTTTTTGCAGCGCCAAGCTTCACGGCAGCGATCGCCAGGATGCCGGAACCCGTGCCGTAATCGAGAACTGTGGGCCGGGGGGTGGCATGCAAATTGGCCTCCAGCCATTTCAAGCACAAACGCGTCGTCGGGTGGCTTCCAGTACCGAAAGCAGCACCGGGATCGAGCGAAATGTTGATCGCGTCTGCATTGGGCGCGCGATGCCATGTCGGCACGACCCAAATGCAGTCCGAAATCCTGATCGGCTGAAACTGCTCTCGATTGCGCTGAACCCAGTCTTGGTCTGCCAGTTCGCCAAGAGTAAACGGTGGCGGCGTAATACCCAGGACCCTCACGACGTCATTAAAGGCTCGCGAAACATCCACATCCGCCGCGAATAACGCGGTCAATCTGCATTCATTCCACAATCCAGCATCCGCACCTGGTTCGCCGAAAATCGGCTTCTCGTCGATTGTCCCTTCTTGTGCATCGTCGACGTTGACTGAAATAGCACGGTGTTCCATTAACGCATCGCCGAACACGTCGGCGTGTTCACGGGGAAGGCGACAAGAAAGTGATTGCCAGGACATCATTAGTCTGCCGATTCGTGCGCTGGCACTGCTAACCAGCCTCGCCGGCAATTTTCTTCAGCTTCGCCATCCGTGTTTCAAGAAAATGGATTGATGTGCCGCCTTGAATGAAAGCGGCATCATTCATCAACTCCTGATGCAACGACAGATTGGTCTGAATTCCTTCGACGACCATTTCCGAGAGTGCGGTGCGCATGCGAGCCAATGCCTGCTCACGATTGTCACCGTGCGCAATCAGTTTCGCGATCAGAGAGTCGTAATATGGTGGCACAAAGTAATCCGCATACACGTGTGAGTCGACACGAATTCCCGGGCCGCCCGGCACGTGAAAGCGGGTGATTCTTCCTGGCGACGGGACAAATGAAACAGGGTTTTCTGCATTGATGCGACACTCGATGGCGTGGCCGCGCAGCTCGATGTCCTTTTGCCGGTACCGCAGTTTGTGGCCTGCTGCGATGCGAATTTGCTCTTGGACGATGTCGACGCCGGTGATCATCTCGGTCACGGGATGCTCGACTTGTACGCGAGTGTTCATCTCGATGAAATAGAACTCATCTTTCTCGTAAAGGAATTCGAAGGTGCCCGCACCGCGGTAGCCTAGTTTCAGACAAGCTTCTGCGCAGCGTTCACCGATCCGGTCTCGCAGCCGTGCTTTAAGTTCAGGCGCGGGAGCTTCCTCAATGATTTTCTGGTGGCGACGTTGCATTGAGCAATCGCGCTCCCAAAGGAAGATCGCGTTCTTGTGCTCGTCGGCTAGCACCTGTATTTCAATGTGACGCGGATTTTCGAGAAACTTCTCGAGATAGACCATCGGATTGTTGAAAGCCGCTTGTGCCTCAGCTTTGGTCATCTGTACCGCGTTCACCAGCGCAGCTTCGGTATGCACGACACGCATGCCACGGCCGCCGCCGCCGCCTGCCGCCTTGATGATGACCGGATAGCCAACCACAGCGGCTATTTTGCGTATCTCTATCGGGTCATCCGGTAGCGCGCCTTCTGAGCCGGGCACGCACGGCACGCCAACTTTGCGCATGGCCACTTTGGCTGCAACCTTATCGCCCATGGTGCGAATATTCTCAGGCTTGGGTCCAATAAAGACAAACCCGGAGTTTTCGACCCGGTCTGCGAAATCGGCGTTCTCGGAAAGAAAACCGTAGCCCGGGTGGATTGCCTGCGCATCCGTGACTTCTGCCGCGCTGATGATAGCGGGTATGTTGAGGTAACTATCTCTGGAGGGTGCTGGGCCGATACATACTGACTCATCGGCCAGCATGACGTACTTTGCGTCAGCGTCCGCTTCAGAATGAACGCAAACGGTTTTGATACCCAGCTCGCGGCACGCGCGTTGAATGCGTAGCGCGATCTCACCTCGATTGGCGATCAATACCTTTTCAAACATGGCCCCCGGTCTGGGGCCTGAGCCGAATACTGCCATCAGCGAAGCCTGAAATTACTCAATAATGAAAAGCGGTTGGCCGTATTCGACTGGCTGTCCGTTCTCCACCAAAATTGCTTTAACCACACCCGCTGCGTCTGACTCAATCTCATTCAAAAGCTTCATCGCCTCGATAATGCATAACGTCTGGCCCTTGGTGACGGTCTGCCCCACTTCAACAAACGACGGCGTCCCCGGCGAGGGGCAGCGATAAAAAGTGCCGACCATGGGCGACTTCAAGGTATGCCCGCTTGGCTCCGTTGGACCAAGTGCGGTTGCAGTGGCTGAGCCCGTCGGGTCGCCCGGCAGAACGAATGTCGAGGCTGGCATTGGCGCCGGCAAATAAGTGCCCGGTGCAGCATGCCGACTGATACGTACTCGCTCCTCGCCCTCAGTGATTTCAAGTTCCGAAATGCCTGATTGCTGTACCAAATCAATCAGCGTTTTAATTTTTCTCAAATCCATTTGTCGATCCCCTAATGACCGCAATCGTTTGCGGTCTGCCGTTCTATTCCAACGACCCTCGTTGCCCGCAAGAGCTGTTAACGCAAGTTCAAATTAGGTACGTGCGGCGTTTTGTTGTTACACATGAGAGGAAGTTTGCCTCAAAATGGCAGAAATTGTCCAGTTTTTCGCCGAAGATAAGGAAAACCATGAGTTGGATTTTCGCTACAGGTGTTGTTTTTCAGTCGGTGAATGATCGTCAATACCTACGCGCCAGTCTTTACAAATCCTGCAATCTGCGCTGGAGAATTAATTCCAACTACACCGACAAAGGACAGTGTTTGATGATTTTAACGAGCATTTGGCAGATTTTCTGAGATTATATTAGATAACTCTATCTCGGAAACTGCCCCCAATTTGTTATAAATGATGTCACCACCTGGTTGAAACATTACGGTATGCGGCAATAACCCCAGACGATTGCCGAGACGTTTG
>JBKJMK010000236.1:0-3268 GCA_046596005.1 Usitatibacteraceae bacterium
GTATAAAAGTTGTCTAAAAAAACTGCTACCGATGTTTAATCTTACAACTACTCTAAGACCCGACAACTTGCGCCCTGGATCGTTTACGCGATAATGGCGGTTCCCACCACCATCCCCACTCGTCACAACATGCCAACCGAAAAACCCGACCCCGCCGACAAAGACACGCCTCCCTCCCCCAAGCCTATCCCCATCGACAAAATTGTCGTCACCAAACACAAAGCCCGCATCAACGGCGAGACCATCGCCTACACGGTGACCTGCGGCACAGTGGTGCTGAAGGAAGATGCCGAGAAGGACGGCAACCGCGAAGCGGAGAAGCCGCGCGCCAGTATTTTTTTCATGGCCTACACAAGGGATGGTGTAAAGGACGCGGCCAAGCGGCCGTTGACGTTTTCATTCAACGGTGGGCCAGGGTCATCGAGTGTATGGCTGCATCTGGGGGTGCTCGGGCCGAGGCGCGTCAAACTCGACAATGAGGGCAACGCCGGGCCACCGCCTTATGCGCTGGTCGATAACGATTTCTCGCTGCTGAACGAAACCGATTTGGTGTTTATCGACCCGGTCGGCACAGGCTACAGTCGCATGGTTGATGGCGAGAGCGTGAAGGAATTCCACAACTATCAGCGCGACCTGGAAAGCGTTGGCGAATTCATTCGCCTCTACACCTCACGCCACTTGCGCTGGGCGTCACCGAAATTTATTGCTGGCGAATCCTACGGCACCACGCGTGCGGCGGGGCTTTCAAGCCACTTGCAGGAAAAATACGGTCTCTACGTAAACGGGTTGCTTCTGCTTTCGACCGCGCTTGATTTTTCTACGTTCCGCTTTATGGTCGGTCACGATCTTTCGCACACGCTGTTCCTGCCAACGTACGCTGCGACCGCCTGGTATCACAAGAAACTGGAGAAATCACTACAGGCCAAATCGTTGCGCGCTTTTCTGGACGAAGTGGAAGCATTCGTGGAAAACGAATACAACGCAGCGCTTTTCCAGGGCGACAAGCTAACGCCAGCCAAGCGCACGGCGATCGCCAAAAAAATCAACTACTACACCGGGCTGTCTGTTCCCTATATTGAGCAAACCAACCTGCGAATCAGCATCCATCGTTTTTGCAAGGAACTGTGCCGGGATGAGCACCGCACGGTCGGCCGCCTGGACAGCCGCTTCAAGGGTATTGATCGCGATGCCGCTGGCGAGAATTTTGAATACGACCCCGCGCACAGCAACCTCGATGGTGCGTATGCGGCCTGCCTTAACGATTACGTACGGCGCGAATTGAAGTTTGAAAGTGATACCCCGTACAAAGTGATTTCGCAACTGTATCTGACGTGGAATTTTGGCGCGGACAATCAGCACTTGAACGTTGCTGAAACTTTACGCAAGGCGATGAACATGAACCCGCACATGAAGGTGTATGTGGGCTCAGGTTACTTCGACCTGGCCACGCCGCATTTTGCGACCGACTATGTGTTGAACCACATGGCGCTCGACAAGAGCCTGGTGGGTAATCTCGATGTGCACTACTACGAGGCTGGACACATGATGTATATCCACATGCCTTCGCTGAAGGCGCAGGCGAAGCATTTGCGGGATTTTGTGAAACGGGCGAAGTGACGCGACCGGGAATGGGCGTTCAAGCCACGCCCGATTGCGCAAGTTATTTGTTCAGCCACGCCACAATCACTCCCATCACCAACATGGCTATCGAGCCGAACACGATCTGCTGTGCGACGAGATCGGACGGCACCGGTTGCACGGCAAAGTAAATCAGGAACACCGGAATCGTTGACACCACCGCAATCGCCGCACCGAAGCGTGCACCTTGTACCAGCACACCTTTGCCCGCTTCATGGCCACGCCGGTAAATCCAGGTGAGGCCGATGCCGATGAGCAGATGCGCTAACAGCATAAAGCCAAAATAGCCCTCAGCCTGTGATTCCGGACGATACAGAGCCGGCAACCGCGCATAGTCGTTCTTCAGCAGTAGCGCATGCACAAGAAAGCCGTGCATCAACGACGCAATTGCCATTACCAGCGATGAAATGATGAATTTTTTATTCATTGCCCCTCCTCCGATTGATCGTGAGGAGGAGTTTATTCCCTGAACAGGGCAAGGCGCAATACGGCACCCCGCCCCGTCCAGCTGCGCGGACCCTAGTGCCCGGCCTTATCGCCCCAGAGCTCTTTCAGGCGTGCATCGCGGCCGCAACCTTGGCGATAGTAACGATAACGTACCGGATTTTTCAGGTAGTAATCCTGATGATAATCTTCAGCGGGATAGTACTTGGTTGCTGCCGTAATTTCGCTCACGATGGCAGCTTTGAATGGTCGGCTTTTGTCCAGCGCCGCTTTGGACGCATCAGCGGCCTTTTTCTGCGCATCATCGTGATAAAAAATGCCGCTGCGATACTGCGAGCCGACGTCGCAAAATTGCCGGTTTTTTACAGTAGGATCGATGTTGTGCCAGAACACATCGAGCAGTTTCTCGTACGTAACTTTGGCCGGATCATAGACGATTTGCACCGCCTCGGTATGGCCAGTCGTACCGCTGGAGACTTCCTTGTAGGTTGGGTCTGTCTTGGTGCCGCCGATATAGCCGGACGTCGTTGAAATCACGCCATCAAGCGCATCGAATGGGCCCTCCATGCACCAGAAGCATCCGCCTGCGAACGTGGCGATGGCGGTAGTAGCCGGCTTGGCCTTCGCGGCCGGGGCGGCAGATTGCGCCTGCACCAGCGTATAGGCAGATATGCCGATCACGGCGAACAGGATGGTGCGAGATAGGGTCTTGAACACGTAATTTTCCTCTTCAATAGATTGCTGCATCATGAGTCGATGTGCGCGATGTTACCTTGCGCGCCAATTTCCATTTCGTACTGACTACCCCCACATACGCACCAGAACCGCTGATGGTTTCATCGGTTATGCTATTGACGCCCTGTTAACTTACTTTACGTCGACCAATCATGCGCGCCTATCCCTACCGACTTGTCAATGTTTTTGCCGAATCCATTTTTGGCGGGAATCCGCTTTGCGTGTTCGAGTCCGGAACCGACCTCACTGACACTGAGATGCAGGCGTTGGCGTTGCAGTTCAATCTTTCCGAAACCACGTTTATTTTCCCCAGTGAATGCGCCTCCGCACGCGTACGGATATTCACGCCGACCTTTGAAATGCCCTTCGCGGGGCACCCCACGCTAGGCACCGCCCACGTGGTACGCGAGCTATTCAAAATGGGCGACGACATTTCACTGGAAATGAAAGC
>JBKJMK010000427.1:0-9076 GCA_046596005.1 Usitatibacteraceae bacterium
CGCGCTTCAATGGCGTCTCGCGAGAAATCGCAGTGCCGATTTACGCTGTGCAAAGTATATTTTCACGAGAGAACGGCCGTGGCGTTTTTTTCGACGCAGAATCGGCGCCGGAAAAAGCCCCCACCAATGCCCCGGCGGTAACGACCGTGCCTGCTTTGCAGTCGGTATCCACGACACCTGTTGTAGCATCGGCTTTCGCTCCGACGAATATCGCGACGAACGCGGATCACGAAACAACGCCCCCCGACAAGCCCAAGGCACCGCCTCGCGGCAAGCTACGCATTATCAAGTAATTGAGTCCATTCGTTCGGGTGTCTGACAGATGCACGCGGCGTTTGCTATCCTGTACGAATTCCCTGTAGTTCCTCACTTGACGCCAACCATCATGAGCCAATCAACCGTTGCCGATCTTCTCAAGGATAAAGCCCGGCAGGCGAACTCGATACCCCGGCGCGCACTGTTTTCAATCGGCCCGGATAACGCTGTCGCGGAAGCGGTTTCAGCCATGACCAAGCACGAAATCAGCTCCATGATCGTGATGGAGGCCAATGAGATGCTGGGGCTGATCACGTTCCGCGAATTGCTGCATGGCCTGAATACTCATGGTGGCAGTCTCATGCAGGCGAAGTGCCGAAATGTGATGAAAATTAACCCGCCGGTCGCCAAACCCGAAGATAGTGTTGATCATCTCCGTGGCTTGATGACTGAGTTACACATCACACACGTCCCCGTGGTCGATCACGGTGTACTTGTCGGCATTCTGTCCTTCCACGATATCGCCAGAAGTGCGATCAAGGACGTAGCGTTTGAGAATCAGTTACTTAAGCAATATATTAAAAATTGGCCGGAATAACTGCCGGCAGACTCCCAAGATGACCAACCGGTCGGCTAACTGAGAAACAATCGGTACGCCGGGTTATTGGTTTCATCGACGTACTCGAATCCCAACGATTTGAGAAACCGGGTGAAGGCAGTGCGCTCGTCGGCAGGCACCTGCAGCCCAACCAGAATACGCCCCACATCCGCACCGTGATTACGGTAATGGAACAAACTGATATTCCAGTTTGGGCTCATGCTGTTCAGGAATTTCATCAATGCGCCTGGTCGCTCCGGAAACTCAAAACGGTATACCAGTTCATCACGCGCAAGAGGTGAGCGTCCACCCACAAGATGGCGTACATGAAGCTTGGCCATTTCATCGTCGGTCAGATCCAGTGTCTTGAAACCATTGCGCCCAAAATGGCCCACTAATTTCCTGGCTTCATCGCGGCCGCTCACTTGCACCCCGACAAAAACGTGCGCCTGTTTAGCGTCAGCAATCCGATAGTTGAACTCGGTTACGTTACGCGGCCCGATTAACGCGCAGAACTTCCGAAAGCTGCCGCGTGCCTCAGGCACCGTGACGGCAAGTAGCGCTTCGTGGTGTTCACCCATTTCGGCGCGCTCCGCGATAAATCGCAGCCGATCGAAATTCATATTGGCACCGCAGCAAAGGGCGACGAACGTTTTGCCGACACACCTCTCACGTTCAACATAGCGTTTGATACCTGCCAACGCGAGGCCACCCGACGGCTCCATGATCGAGCGCGTGTCCTGAAAAATATCCTTGATCGCCGCGCACATTTCATCGGTGTCGACCAGCACCACTTCATCCACCAGCGATTTGGCAAGGCGAAAGGTTTCCCTGCCCACCTGTTTAACGGCGACACCGTCGGCGAACAAATTCACATGCGCCAACTTCACACGCCGCCCCGCCTTTAACGATTGGTACATCGCGTTCGAATCCACCGGTTCCACACCGATAATTTTTGTTTTTGGGGATAACGCTTTCACGTATGCGGCGATGCCTGCAATTAACCCGCCACCGCCGATCGGCACAAAGATGGCGTCGATAAAATGCTGATGCTGCCGCAGTATTTCCATGCCAATCGTGCCTTGACCGGCGATGACCAATGGGTCATCGTAGGGATGGACGTAAGTAAGTTTTTTTTGCACCGCCAACTTGTTGGCGTACAAACTTGCCTCGTGATAACTGTCGCCCCTCAGCACCACCTTGGCACCACGCCGTGCGACCGCATCGACCTTGATGCTTGGCGTTGTCACCGGCATCACAATCGTCGCCTTCGCGCCCAGTTTTTGCGCAGCCAATGCGACACCTTGCGCATGGTTTCCCGCTGAGGCGCAAATGACGCCACGTTTCAAATCAGCATTCGACAGGTGCGCCATCTTGTTGTACGCGCCGCGTAGTTTGAACGAAAACACCGGTTGCATATCTTCGCGCTTGAGAAGTACCGTATTTTTCAGTCGCTCGGAACTGCCGACGGCACGCTCGAGTGGACTTTCAATGGCCACGTCATAGACGCGGGCGGTGAGGATGTGTTTCAGGTAATCGATTTTCATGGAATTCTTTGTTTATTGACGTCCAATTTAGCAGGAAACACGCATGACTCACGACCGGGTTGCTAATCGTCCGCGCTACAATACGCAAATGGACATCAATGCCCTCAAAATAGCCGCTGCAAAGGCGGCAATCGCCTTCGTCCCTGTTGACACAATTATCGGTGTCGGCTCTGGTTCTACTGTTAATTTATTTATTGCAGAACTGGCGAAGATTTCGCATCGTATCAAAGCTGCGGTTTCAAGCTCCGAGGCCAGCACCGCGCTGTTAAGAAAAGCCAACATCGAGGTCATAACGCTAAATGACGCCGGGCAGTTGTCGGTTTATATCGATGGTGCCGATGAAATCACACCCCAATTGGCCATGATCAAGGGCGGCGGTGCCGCGTTGACACGCGAAAAAATCGTTGCCGCCGCGTCTGACAGGTTCGTGTGCATTGCCGATCAATCAAAATTGGTCGACATGCTTGGGGCTTTCCCGCTGCCGGTGGAAGTCATCCCGATGGCGCGCAGTTACGTGGCGCGCGAATTGGTGAGGCTGGGCGGCCATCCAGAATGGCGCATGAAAGATGACAAGGGTGTCGTCACTGACAACGGCAACTGGATACTCGATGTACACGGCCTTTTGATCATCAACCCGGTTGAACTGGAATCGACGATCAACCAGATTGCCGGCGTGGTGACCAATGGCTTATTTGCGAGGCGCGGGGCGGATGTTGCCTTGCTCGCGTCAATTGACGGCGTGAGAACACTTACGCGCGCTGCCTAGAAACGCCGTCGCCGACGCACAGTAGCGGCGTTCATGCGCTCGGCGGCACATACCCCATCGCCTGATCAGCACCATCACCAAAAAAATGCCGCTGCATTTGTTCTTCCAGGTATTTGCGCGCTTTGATGTCCGCCAGATTCAGACGGTTTTCATTCACCAGCCGTTTCTGTTGCTCCAGCCATTCCTTCCACGCCTGTTTGGACACACTTTCATAAAGCTGCTTGCCGAGGGCACCGGGATAGGGCGGAAAATCGAGACCTTCCGCTTCCGTTTTCAGTTTTACACAGTTCACCATTCTTGCCATTTGCTGCTCCATAAGTTGTTGTGTTGTTGCCCGTTGTTGCCTAAACGGGCTTCGAATAAATTTTCGAACGCCGTGAGTAGTTATATAAGGCCTGTTTCTCCTGAGGCAACTTGGAGACATCGCTTTCTACAAAGCCGCGCTCGACAAACCACTGTGTGGTCTGCGTGGAAAGCACGAACAGTGTCTTGAAGCCTTTTTCCCTGGCCCGTTTCTCGGCAAAACCGAGGATGCGCTCGCCACGGCCGCCATCGCGATAGAACGGGTTCACGGCAAGGCACGCCAACTCAACCGCTTTGTCATTTGGGAACGGATAGAGTGCCGCGCAACCAATGATTTCCTCCTCATGTTCCAGCACCACGAATCGATCGATTTCTTTTTCAATCAATTCACGGTCGCGCTTCACGAGAACTCCGGCAGCCACCAGTGGATCGATGATGCCCATGATGCCGTCGATGTCAGTGAGTGTCGCATCGCGCAGACAATCTGGCGCCTCAAGCACAACCATCGTGCCAATACCGTGGTGGGTAAAAAGCTCCATCAATAACGCGCCGTCGATGTGGCGGCTGATCAGATGGGCGCGCTTCACGCCCTCGCGTACCGCGCGGATCGCACATGGCAGGAACAGGCGGATATCCTCGGTCTGCCCGCCGTAACGCACAGCATTGAGCGCCTCCTGTGCCTGCAAGGCCGTCAGCTCATTGATCAGGCGCTCCTTGCTGTCAGTCGCGCCGAGTGTTTCAGTGAGGAAAATGAGTTTTTCTGCTTTTAGCGCGATGGCAACCGAGGTCGCCACATCTTCCAGTGTGCAGTTAAAAATATCGCCCGTCGGTGAAAATCCTATCGGCGAGATCAGTACTACCTCATCGTCATCGAGGCGTCGCACGATACCTTCGGCGTCGACCTTCCGTACTTGCCCGGTGTGCATGTAATCGACGCCATCGCGTACGCCGAACGGTTTTGCGGTGATGAAATTACCGGAGGCGACGCGAATATCCGCGCCCGCCATTGGTGAGTTGGCAAGCTCGGTGGAAAGTGTTGCTTCGATTTCCATGCGCACAATGCCGTTGGCCTCCTTCACGCAGCGGAGGGCACCGTCGTCGGTGACACGGCGACCATCGACCAGCCTTGATACGACACCATGTTGCTTTAGCTGGTCTTCCACTTGCGGACGCGTACCGTGTACCAGCACCACGCGAATCTCCAGGCTCACCAATACATTGATGTCGTGCGCAAGCTGCATCATCTCGCCATCGGTGAGCACCTCGCCGCCGAACGCGATCACGATGGTGCGTTCACCGAACTCGTGTATGAACGGTGTGGCGCTACGGAACCACTTTACGAATGCTTCGAGTTTTTTTGCGTCGTTCTTGGCCATGCGTGGCGTTATCGGGAGTAAGAAGATTAAGGGGCGAACATCATTCTAGCGATAAGGTGTCGCTCACGCGCGCTTGCCGAAAATCAGGCCGTAGCGCCGAGATCGCCAAAGCGAGTCATCAGTGCCGCGATGGCAGCCAGGCCGGCGGTTTCAGTGCGCAGAATGCGCGGCCCGAATTTCGCCGGGATCACACCCGAGCCCACGGCGCGCGCTATTTCATCAATTGAAAAACCGCCTTCCGGGCCGATCAGGATTGAGATTGGCAGGCTCGCACTGACGCTGTCCAGCATTGTCTTTTCGGCCAGAGGCTGCAACAGGATGCTGGTGCCCTCAGGTGGCCTTTTCAACCATTGATCCAGCGTTTGCAAGCCGCGCACGACCGGCACGCGATTGCGTCCGCATTGCTCGCATGCAGCCACCGCCACTGCCTGCCAGTGTTGCACGCGTTTTATGGCGCGGTCAGCGTCGAGTTTTAATGTCGCACGCGCGGTCTCAATCGGCGCGATCTCCGTCACACCAAGTTCCACCGCTTTTTGTACGATGAAATCCATCTTATCCGCGGTTGCCAGTGCCTGCACCAGCGTGATGCTGACGGGCGCTTCACGTTCGACGGGATCGAAAGCGGTGATCGTCACGATCACATCGCGTTTACCGACACTGACGACGGTCGCCGCAAATTCACCACCCACACCATCGAACAAAGTGATTGATTCACCTGGCGCAATACGCAGTACGTGCAAATGTCGCGCCACTGCTTCACCGACGTCGAACGCCTCGCCGTCTGAGTAAGGGCGAGGCAGGGGGCGAGCAGAAAAAAAACGCGGCGATGGCATGTAGAAAAGCGGGGCGGTTTTTAATTGAGGTTGGTGCGGAGGTATTATAGCGGCGCGGTGCAGGTGACTTAGCGACAAGACTGCCCCGGCCCACTTCCATTCAGCGCTATTTCGATCCCCCGATGACTTTTTTCGAACCCGCACGGCAATCTGATTTTCCCGGCCAGCAGTCGGCAATTTCGGGCACCGCAATTCCCACTCCTGCGCAACTCGTATTGCCCGTCACGGCGCTGATGCAGGATGTCTCCGCACGTGAACTCATGCCGCGCTTCAAGCATGTGACCGCCGAACGAAAACACGACGGGTCAATCGTTACCGCTGCCGATCGCATGGTTGAAGCCGCACTGGCCGAAGCACTCCCGCGCATTTTCGATTGCCCGGTACTCGGTGAAGAAATGCCCGAGGCTCTACAAAGAGAAATATGGCGCGAGGCCGACTGGTGCTGGTGCGTAGATCCGCTCGATGGCACTGCAAATTTCGCCAGTGGCAAGCGCTACTTCGGCATGTCGGTGGCGTTGATGCGTCGTCGCAAGAGCGTGTTTGGCGTGGTGCTCGATCCGAACACGGGCGAGGTGTTTCATGCGATGCAGGACGGCGGTGCATTTCTTGATGGCAAACGCCTGAAACTGCTGCCCGCCAAACATCTTTCCGAAGCACACGTGGAAGTAGGGCGCTATAAACGCCTCGGAAGGCTCGGCACGGCATTGCTCGCGCACCGGCCATTTCGCAAACTCACCATGAGTGGTGCGTCGGTATTGCAGTGGAGCCACATGGCATGCGGGCGCGTCGACGCGTTCCTGCACGCGGGTGAACAGCCTTGGGATTACGCGGCCGGCGCATTGATTCTCGAGGAAGCGGGCGGGCGCATCGCCTCCCTGCAGCACGATGATTATTGGCGTCCGGACCACCCGCAGGAATGGTCAAAATCGGTGATCGCAGCGCGTCATCCGGCGTTGTTCGACGAATGGAAGCGCTGGGTGCGCAGTCACCTGTAGCGCCGAAAGACGTAGAGCGCCATTCCACAAGGCTTTCCAAACATTTCTAGCTTGCAGGCCGCGCCAACGCTAGTGTTTGCCCATTAAGATTTAGGTTTCACCGCCCCCGCTTCCACCGCTCTGATCTCGCCAATTTCTATTGAGGGCAAGGCCTCGCCGACGCCGCGTGCCACCGAGCGCTCAATAAAACTCGACATCACCTCGGCCAGTTTTGCAATCGGAATACTGTTGGCCACATTGAGCGTGGTCGAATCAGGATCATAAACGCGCTGGAACTCGTAGCGTGCACTTGTTTCCAGCACCTTCAGCGTTTTCGCATCGAACACCCACGTCTGCGTGTAGTTATACGGCGCGACATATACGCTGGATCGTTTGCCGGGCTTGCCATCTGGCGTGATGGTTAATTCGCCATCACTGCCGAGTATGTCTCCACCGCCGCTTTCCAACATACCGCTCTCAAGAGGCTGGACATAGATGCCAATGCCCTCAAGCTTGCTGCCCATCCCTGAACGTTCGGAGAGCTGAAATTTCGGCGTGACCACGATGATCGTGTCCCAGTCCGCGCGCTGCGGCATTTTCTCCAGCGCAGAAAGCAATTTCCCCGTTGCCACTTTTTCGCGATCGACCGGACGCACACCCTCCATTTCAAGTGCGCTGAGAGTCGCAAAAATCCGCGTGCTACCAGGGTCGCGTTGCTCAATTGCACGATCCAGGCCTTTGAGTACCGAGGCATTGAGCGCGTTGCCGGGAACCTTCAGTACCACGCGATTGTAATGATCGATAACGTTGGAACCCGTCGATTGCTTTTGCGTCACGTAAGTGAATTGGTCGCCCACGGCCGAGATCAGGGCATACACCTTGGGTTTCGGCGTCGCCACTGGTTGCGCTTGTGATTGCGCACACACGACCAGCGCCAGTGTGCCAATAAGTACTTGCAGATTTTTGTGCATGGGTTTGCTCCTTTGCGAGAAGAACGTTCAAGATGCTATTTCCAATCAAGTGCGGAGCAGTTCCCGTTTTGGAACACGCTGGGTCGTCAGCGGATTGAAAGTGGATGGATTGTGCCTCGCGCGAATGACAAACGCGAGGCGTTTGCGACAAGCGGCGGGATTTTGGGCGCGAGACGCACGGACGATGGACCAATCCCGCCAAGGATCGGCTCAATGTCGCGCGCAATGCATCGAGGTAGGCAGCATTTTTGGACCTCGATCTTTGCACATTTCGCCGACGCCAACGTGAAGTCGTAGCGCCTCGTTGTGCGCTCAAGCCTTACGGTGCGATCCGACGACATCGTGTGCAAGGCGCCTGGTGCGGCAACAGCGCGGCTATATCGTCCACGCCCGGAATGTGTTGTCGGAATTCCGGCAGCTCACTTCGCCCCGTTTCCTACGGCAACTCAGGGGCCAAGCCGATATTTCTGTCATGGCGCGAAAGCGATCATGAGCCCTGTTCAACCAACAATTGGCACTCACATGAAATTCGTTATCGCGCCCTTGGTCGCCGCGCTGCTGACAGCACCGGCGTGCATGGCAGAGGCTATCATCAAATGTACTTCGGAGTCCGGCGTCACTTACCAGACCACACCATGCACCGGCGTGGCGACCACGGTCATCTTGCTCCAGCCTCTGACAAAGAAAGACGCGCATTCCGATAAAGTAGCAGTTCCTGCGTTGCCGGCGCGGATGGCACTGCAAGGCCAGACGGATGGCAAACCTAGCCGCGATGAATTGCAGGTTGGCATCACCGACCTTCAGGTTCTCAATGATCGTCGGTGGGGGAAGCCACAGCGCATTACTCGCAACCGCGAGGCCCGCGCATGGCACGAACACTGGACGTACCGCGCGGGAACCAATGGCGGGAAGCAACTGCACTTCGTAAACGGCAGGCTGACAGGCGTCGCAGATTTGGACCCACCCTCGCCCACGCTGAATAGAGCGTCAATGGTAATGTTTGAGGCGCGCTAACCCGGCCGTGAATTAGCCTGCAGATCGGCCCTCCCGGTCGCTTGCGCCTGCTCAAAGCGTCGAATTTTGACGATGGGTATTCAATACGTCATACATGCTGCATTCAAGATGCCTGCTGCAATCGAAATCGCCCCAAGAAAAAATCCCGCTGCCTGCTTGCCGGCCGGAATGTCGACCGCGATGGTCGGCAACGCGATGCGCGCGATCATAAAGACGATCAACTGAATGGCGAGTGCGATAAAGCCCCAGATGGCCATGTCCACCGGATTTACGCTGTACTCCACCGCATTGGCCAACGGAATCACCATGCCGATCAAGGCACCAGACAGACTGAATGACGCCGCCAGATTGTTTTCACGGATGAGCGCGATTTCGCGATATGGCGTGATGCGCACATAAGTCGATACGAAAATCGCAAGCAATACCCCCGAGATGGCGA
>JBKJMK010000061.1:0-3685 GCA_046596005.1 Usitatibacteraceae bacterium
CTGAATCTGTTGCGAAACATTCTCCAGTGTTGCGGTGGAAGCAGTGTTTCCCAGCACAATGCAGTCGAAGGTTCTGTTTTGCAGTGCGTCGCGAAGGTTATCCTGATGTGGGGCAGCGATAATTTCCAGCTCAGGTATACCGTCGATGTATTCCCTGATTTTCTTGAGCGCTGCGGGTTTTTCATCGAACACCAGCAGGTATTTTTGACGCTTGTTCAGGTGGGCATTTATATTTTCAAGAAGCGTGGTCAGCACCTGTTTGTTCTGAATGGGCTTGGCGACAAAATCTTTCGCCCCGGACTGGAGGGAACGCTCCCGCGCCTCCTCAGTGGACATGACATAGACCGGGATATGGCGGGCGATGACGTCACTTTTCAGCCGCGCCAGCACGCGCCAGCCGTCAATGTCGGTGAGGAAAATGTCCAGCGTGATAGCGGATGGCTGGTATTCCTGCACCATTGTCAGCGCTGCAGTTCCCATCGAGGTCACCAGCCCTTTGAAGCCGGATTCTCTCGCCGTATCCAGCAGAAACCGCGCAAATGCCAGGTCATTCTCTACGATTAGCAGTACCCGGTCGCCGGGTTGGGTAATATCGCGATCGTCTGCCGCCTCGTTGATCAGGACTGTTGGGTCGGGCTCTTCCGTCTCCATGACGGCAACCTCGCGCGGCTCGATGCGTTCGGTTGTCTGCCTGGCGACCTGTATCGCTGCATCCGCCAGGGCGGCGGCAGAATCGATAGATTTACGTGACGGGCGTGCCACAATGAATGACTGCGGCAGGTAAAGGGTGAACACACTTCCCTTGTTAGGACGGCTGGCCAAACGAATTTCGCCGTGCAGCAAACGCGACAATTCCCGGCTGATGGCCAGACCCAGGCCAGTACCGCCATATTTACGGCTGGTGCTGCCGTCGGCTTGCTGGAACGCCTCGAAAATAATCTGCTGTTTGTCCGTCGGGATGCCGATGCCGCTGTCTGATACCGAGAAAGCCAACACTTCGGATGCCCTGTTTAATTCCTCATTGTCCGAAGCCCAGCCCGCTGTGGCTGGCTGAATGGTAAGCGTAACTTCCCCCTGAGGCGTAAATTTGAACGCATTGGACAAAAGATTCTTGATGATTTGCTGTAAGCGTTTTGAGTCCGTGAACATCGACCTCGGCAGCCGCTGGTCGAGATGGATAGAGAACTGCAATTGCTTCGATTCGGCGACGTGCCTGAACGTGCGCTCAACGTAGCGGCTCAGATCGTCGAGGCGCAACTCACCGACCTCCACCGCGACGGTTCCGGACTCAATCTTGGACAGATCGAGAATATCGTTGATCAACATAAGAAGATCGTTGCCGGACGAGTGAATGGTTTTGGCAAAGTCCACCTGTTTGGTCGTGAGATTGCGTTCCGTATTCACACACAACTGGTCAGAAAGTATCAGCAGGCTATTGAGTGGCGTGCGCAATTCATGTGACATGTTGGCAAGGAACTCGGATTTGTATTTCGACGTTAACGCGAGCTGACGGGCTTTTTCTTCCAATGCCTGGCGAGCCTGTTCCACTTCCTGATTCTTGCGTTCCACTTCCTGGTTCTGGTGGGCAAGCAGACGGGCTTTTTCCTGTAGTTCTTCGTTCGTTTGTTGTAGTTCCTGCTGACGGCTTTGCAACTCATGCGCCAGCGATTGCGATTGTGTCAGCAGATCTTCGGTACGCGTATTGGCCTCAATAGTATTGATCACGATGCCGATACTTTCCATGAGCTGTTCGAGGAACGCCTGATGGGTATCGCTGAATCCCTCGAACGAGGCAAGTTCGATTACACCCTTGATCTGATTTTCAAAAATAATCGGTAACGCGAGGATGTTGCGCGGCGCACTGCCACCCAGGCCCGAGAAAATGCGCAAGTAGCCTTGTGGTACGTTGGCCAACAGAATTTTCTGCTTTTCAATCGCACACTGTCCCACCAGGCCTGCGCCGATATCCACCCGTTTGCCGTGGGCACCCCGGCCTTCAGCGGCATAGCTGGCCAGCAACAAGAGGCTTGGGTGGTCGTCAATGATATCGAGAACGTAAAATTCTGCGTGCTGCGCCGCTACCACCGGTGCCAGCTCAGAAAGTATCAACCCGCCGACGGCCTCCAGCGCTTTCTGCCCTTGCAGCATGCGGCTGAATTTGGCCAGGTTGGTTTTTAGCCAGTCCTGCTCGGTATTTTTGTGCGTAGTGTCCTTGAGGTTACGGATCATTTCATTGATCGTGTCTTTTAGCGCCGCCACCTCGCCTTGCGCCTGCACGGTAATTGACCGCGTCAGGTCGCCCTGCGTAACGGCAGTTGCCACTTCGGCGATGGCACGCACTTGAGTTGTCAAGTTTTCGGCAAGTTGATTGACGTTTTCGGTAAGGCCCTTCCACGTTCCAGAGGCGCCTGGTACCTTGGCCTGGCCGCCGAGCTTGCCCTCCACGCCCACCTCGCGCGCAACGCTCGTTACCTGTTCGGCAAAGATAGCGAGCGTGTCGATCATGCTGTTGATGGTGTCGGCCAGTGCGGCGATTTCGCCTTTTGCTTCCACGGTCAATTTCTGTTTCAGGTCGCCGTCGGCCACCGCGGTCACGACCTTCGCAATACCCCGTACCTGACCAGTCAAATTGCCCGCCATGAAATTCACACTGTCGGTCAAATCTTTCCAGGTGCCCGACACACCTTGCACCTGCGCCTGACCACCCAGGCGCCCTTCCGTGCCCACCTCGCGCGCCACCCGTGTCACTTCCGCGGCGAACGAACTCAACTGATCCACCATCGTGTTGATGGTGTCCTTCAGTTCCAGAATTTCGCCCTTCACGTCCACGGTGATCTTCTTCGACAGATCGCCCTTTGCTACCGCGGTCGTTACATTCGCGATGTTTCGCACCTGTGCCGTGAGGTTGCTGGCCATCGAGTTCACACTGTCGGTCAAGTCTTTCCAGGTTCCGGCAACGCCTTGCACATCGGCTTGTCCGCCGAGTTTGCCTTCGGTACCCACTTCACGCGCGACCCGTGTTACCTCGGCTGCGAAGGACCGCAACTGGTCTACCATGGTGTTGATGGTATTTTTTAGCTCGAGAATTTCGCCTTTAACGTCCACGGCGATCTTTTTCGACAGGTCACCCGTCGCCACGGCGGTCGTCACCTCGGCAATATTGCGCACTTGCGCGGTCAAGTTGCCGGCCATGAAATTGACGGAATCGGTCAAATCCTTCCAGGTGCCGGCAACGCCTTGCACATCAGCCTGCCCACCCAGTCTGCCCTCCGTTCCTACCTCACGGGCAACGCGGGTCACCTCCGCTGCGAACGAGCTTAACTGGTCCACCATGGTATTCACGGTGTTCTTCAGTTCGAGAATTTCGCCTTTGACGTCCACCGTAATCTTCTTCGACAGGTCGCCTTTCGCCACGGCGGTCGTCACGTCGGCAATGTTTCGCACCTGGCCCGTGAGGTTGTTGGCCATCGAATTGACATTGTCGGTCAGGTCTTTCCAAGTGCCGGCCACGCCGGGCACCGCCGCCTGGCCGCCCAGCCTGCCTTCGGTTCCGACCTCGCGCGCCACCCGCGTCACTTCGGAGGCGAACGCGTTCAACTGGTCGACCATCGTGTTGAGCGTGTTCTTGAGCTCGAGAATTTCGCCTTTGACGTCCACCGTAATCTTGCGCGACAAGTCACCCCGC
>JBKJMK010000267.1:0-4190 GCA_046596005.1 Usitatibacteraceae bacterium
GTTGAATGTGCAGGGACCCGCGCAGTTCGAGAAACGCATCAACGACTGGTTCGCTGCGGTCGAACGATATCCGCAGCAGTTACACGAGATGGATAAAACCGACTACCTGGTGATGAAACGCAAGGAATATAGCCGCCAGCAATCGGATGGAAAAGCCGGTACACCGGGCTAGTGCAAGGTTGCTCCGGGCGAACTTTACTTTTAATGTGGGGGGCGCGATGGCGCGGGAGCGTCGAACATTGGTACTGATGTCGATGCAGATCACGCCGCCGTCTCCGCCACGCTCGCCAAAATTTCATTTAACGCCACGAAGTCGGTCGGCTTGACCAGGTGGTGATTAAAACCCTCTTCCTGCGAACGCTGGCGGGCTGAAGCCTCCCCATACCCGGTCATGGCGACCAGTACGACATCGCCGAGAGCGGGTTGGGCGCGCAATAGTTTCGCCAATTCAAAACCATTCATACCCGGCAAGCCGATGTCCAACAGCATGACCTGTGGCCGGAATTCAAGCGCCGCCACCAACGCAGACGGTCCATCGTGAGTCGTTCGAACAACATGTCCTGACGCCTCCAGAACCAACATCAGTGTTTCTGCGGCATCGACGTTATCTTCAACGACTAGCACGCGTAACGAATGGCTGGGCAACCTGGTATTTTCATTGAGCGGCGATGAGGGCGATGCGGGCGGTGGGAAGGCCCCGATCACCGGCAAGCGCACGACGAATTCGCTGCCCTCGCCCAGGGTACTGTAGGCGTTCACGTTGCCGTGATGCAGCTCTACTAGCCGCTGCACCAGGCAAAGCCCGATGCCCAGGCCGCCTTCCGAGCGGGCCAATGATCTTTCTGCCTGCGTAAAAAGTTCAAAGACATGCGGGAGCAATTCGGCAGAGATACCGACGCCAGAGTCTCGCACCCGCAGCACGGCTTCATTACCTTCTTGCTGAACGGACAGCCAAATGAAGCCGCCTGGTTCGGTATATTTAGCGGCATTGGTAAGCAGGTTAACGACCACTTGTTCCAGCCGGGCGGCGTCGGCGTTTAGCCAGATTGGCTGCGGTGAAAGTATCACCTCAAGGGAATGCTGGTGTTTTTCGATCAGCGGTCGGATCGTTTCGAGCGCATTTTCCACGATGCCGTTCAGTGCCAGACGCTCCAGGATGAGGTGGATTCTTCCGCTGGAGATGCGGGAGACTTCCATCAGATCGTCAATGAGCCTCGCCATTTGCGCGACCTGTCGTTCGATGATCCCGCGTGCCTGGCTCTGAATGGGGTCCTCGTTCCTCTGCAGGCGCAGCAGATGCACGGCGTTGGAGATCGGTGCGAGCGGGTTACGGAGTTCATGACTGAGCATCGCCAGGAACTCGTCTTTGCGGCGATGAAGATCAGCCAACTTTGCCGCCTGTTCTATTGTCTGTCGCTCCAGGCGGCTACGCTCGGTAATGTCATAAAAGCAATTGATCGCGCCGGTAATGCTTCCGTGATCATCCTTTAGCGCAACAATATTGGCGATGACGTTAATTCGCGAGCCGTTTGGCCGCTCGATGACAATTTCCATGTCGCGCACCGCAGGTAATTTACCCTGCAAAACCCGCGTCATCGGGGTTTCCGCGTAGGGCAAAAACGTGCCGTCGGGAAGAAATATTCTAAACGCCCCGCCCATTTGTGCCTGGGTATTTGCGCGCGCCGGGTCCAGTCCCCACAGGTCCATGGCGACGTGGTTAAATTCCCGCCTTATACCGGCGACGTCACAGGTATACATCGCGATCGGTCCCTGATCAAAAAGAACGCGAAACCGCGCGTCACTCGCGTGCAACGCTTCCTCGATTTGCTCGCGTGCGGCGATTTCTCCTCGCAGTTGCACGTTCAAATTGTCCGACGCTTCGGCAAGTTCATGCTGACGCAGCGCGCCGAGCACCAACGCTTCGTTCATGGCGAGCATTTGCTCCTGGCTATGGGGTACTTCCGTCACTTGAATCATGACGCCCACCGGACTTGCGCCCGCCAGTACCGGCCACATCGTATACGACCAGAAAACAGGGCTCGGTTCGGCATGACGCTGTTTCGAATGGCTTGCGAATTTCCCTGTTTGATAAACCTGGTCCAGCAACGTCAGGAATTCATCCTTTTCCTGCATCACTTCAGGGAACGGTTTTCCAATCAGTTCATCACTGGATTTTTCGAGCAGACGGCAAAACGCGGGATTGACATAGCGCACGATGTGACGTGCACCCTCTACACTGGCCAGTGGCAATGGTGAGTGCTCTGCGAGGGCCAGACCGGCGCTGGATAGATCGGGCGGCTTTGGCGATGTGAGTTCCGCACTCATTTAATGACGGCTACCTTCTCGCTTTGGGTTCCGGCGGCGATTCTTGGCTTTGCGGCGGTCGCGGGCCGGTTAGCGTCGGGAGCCCGGTGGTCAACCCGGTGTATTCGGTGCTGCGCGGGCTGATCACCACTACCCCTTTGCCAGTGATGACGTATTCGCGAATGTCCTTGCTGTGATTGCCGCCGCGCATTTTGATCACGACCATCACCTTTCTAAGCTGCCCGTCGATTTCCACATAACGCATGCGGATAATGTCATCGGTGAGAAACGAAATCGCGTAATGACTAAACGATAGCGCCGTAAAGGTGTCTTCCACTTCGACCGTGCTGAGAATCGTCACCCCGGCCCCGGTCAGTGCACCGATCATCCGGTAGAGCGACTCCCGAAACTCGGCACGGAAGCCGGGGGCAAGCGCCATCTCAAAACCGACCAGCGAATCGATCACCAGGCGTTTTGCGCCCACTCTTTCGATGGCATCGAGAATTTCCTGCATGGTTTCATCCACCGACAGGTCGAGCGGACGAAGATAAAGAATTTCGAGCTTGCCCTTTTCCTGCGGCGTTTTCAAATTCAAACCAAAACTGCGCGCGCGATCTGTGTAGCCTGCCGGGCGCTCTTCGAAGATCGCCATAATTCCCGGCTCTCCTCGGCGAAGTCCTTCCGCGATAAATTGTGTCGCCAAAGCCGACTTTCCCGTCCCCGAGGGGCCGGCCACAAGGAGGCTGTCGCCTTCAAGAATACCGCCGCCCATCATTTTGTCCAGTTCGGCAATGCCAGTGGAAAGCCGCCGGTTTCGTGCTGGCGCCACTTTTTTACCGGCTAAGCCCAGCGTGCGCGAGAAAGCTTGTAACCCGTCATCGCTGATGCGCAGCGTATGCAAACCCGGCACGGATGCCTGCCCACGAAGTTTCATGATTTGCAATTTGCGCACTACGGAATTTCTTTCCGGAACCTGGGATAGCCAGAACAGGCCATCAACGATGGTGAACAGCGGGTTGTCGCGAATCTCTTCCGGGACATATTCCCCGACCAGAAACGTCGTGGCTTCCCAGCTGGTGAGAAACTGGGCCAGGCGCTGGATGAACGATTGCATCTCGATTTCGCTGGCACTGGCCAGTGCGGTGCGCACCACGGTACGAAAGGAATCGACAATGACGATACCCGGATTTGTCGTCGTGACCTGATTGATAATTTCATCCAGAACCGCGTCCAGGTTCTTCGCCAGCACCACGTCGCTCAGGTTGATAAAGCGGACCGTCTTACCAACCTTGGATTCGTCGAAAAAAGAAAACTGTTGCTGATAGCGCAGCATTTTGATGGCGGATTCGCCAAGGACGGTGAAATAGAGCGCTGGCTTCTTCACAGTCGCATTGGCGAAAACGAGTTGGTGCGCCATGGTGGTTTTGCCGCAGCCGGGTGTGCCGGCGATGATGTTGAACGAAAATTCCGGAATGCCGCCGCCCATAATATCGTCCAGGCCGCGCACGCCAGTTGGCAATTTGTGGATCGCGACCTTCTCGCGCGGGTTGACAATTTTTTTCGCCGGTTTACGTTTGGGCGCGTCAATTTGTTTTTTCATATTTATCTCGCTAACTAAAATCAAACTGGTTTAGGGACAGGCTCGGCCAGATCTCGCCTACCAACCGCAGCGTTAAATTTTTGCCGATGAACGCCACCAACAACCCGATCAACTGGGCGAGCGCCACGACCCTGGCTTCCAGGAAGTCGGCTGGTCCGACCTGTGCGCCAAGCTCGTCCAGGCCTTCCCATGAGCCATCTGCGTTGAGTTGCACCGCGCGCAGCCACACAACTTCCGCAGCGGCCAGCGTGAGCGAACGCGCGAGCAGTGCACGAAACCCGGCCAT
>JBKJMK010000306.1:0-3811 GCA_046596005.1 Usitatibacteraceae bacterium
CCTTCCAGATGAAATACCGACCGACGAATTTTGACGGCATGCCGGACGCGGAAACGGCTGCATTGCTCGACGCGCTAAATTCACCCAACAGCGGGCGTATTGCGGATTAGCTGAGCGAAACCCATCTTCGATGTATTAAATTCTCCAACAGTACCTGACGAAACGCGAGCAATGAAAACGCACACTACTCTTTTAATGTCTGTAACACTGTCCGCAATCTTGATCGGGGGTAACGTGGAAGCACAGCAACCTTCATCCAAACGAAATCAAGTGTCAGCGCATTCGACGCTCGATGCTGAACTGGCGGCGATCACCAACGACCCGGTATACCCCTTGGCGAGCCTGTCGGTGCTTGCGGTGCGGGATGGAAAGGTGGTCTATCACAAACAATTTGGTCAGCGTTTTATTGACGAGGCGGATCCCGGCAATGGCAAACCGGCGAATGAAGCGACCATGTATCGCATGGCCTCAATTTCCAAATTGGTAACGACGCTGGGTGTGATGAAACTGGTTGAGGATGGCAAGCTGGCACTGGATACCGATATCGGCGAGTACCTTGGCTACCAATTGCGAAATCCGGGTTTTCCCGACGACCCGATTACGCTGCGCATGCTGCTTTCGCATACCTCGTCGCTGCGTGATGATGCTGGTTATTATTGGGAGGCGAAACTCAACGTCAACTTAAAGGACGTGTTGTTGCCGGAGGGACGGCTATTCAACAAAGGCAGCGCGTGGGCCAAAAATACCAGGCCCGGTAGCTATTTTCAGTATGCCAATTTCCCCTGGGGGCTGGTCGGCACGATAATGGAACGCGCCACGGGTGAACGATTTGATCGCCTCATGCGCCGACTGATTCTCGACCCAATGGATTTGCGCGGCGGCTTTCATCCAGCCGATTTCACGCAAGCCGAACTCGCCAACACCGCCACGCTCTATCGAAAACGCAGCGAGATCAACGGCAAGGAAGTGTGGAATCCTGCCGGGCCGTGGGTCGTGCAGGTTGACGACTACGTGACGAAAGTGCCGGTTGCGCGGGCTCTCTCTGACTACGTGATTGGTACTAACGGCACGCTGTTCGGGCCTCAGGGCAATTGTCGACTATCTGCTGCGGGGCTGGGGAAAATTATGCTGATGCTGATGAACGACGGCAAGGTTGATGGCAGGCGAATCCTCAAAAAATCGTCCGTCGAGAAAATGCTTGCACAGCATTGGCGCTTTGACGCTGCCCGAAAAAACGGCAGTAACGACTACGGCAGCCATCAGGACGCGATGAACGCATGGGGCTTGGGCAATCAACACTTTCTCGATGTCAGTGGTGCGGGTTCCGGTGACCGCTTGATCGAAGGTGGCGGCTTCATGGCCGTCGGTCACACGGGTGATGCCTGGGGCCTTACCTCGGGACTGGTATTTGATCGCGCCAAAAAAAACGGCATGATTTTCCTGGTCGGTGGGCCGGGCTTTGATCCGGAAAAATATAACGGCAAATACTCGGCCCACTACCGCTATGAGGAGCAGATCTTGTCGGCGCTGCATCGGCATGCGATTTCCAGTGTGAGGTAGCCTCACTTGTGCCGTTGGTGCAGATCGCCATTTGACGGACATCTCCAAGTGTTTTATGGCTGTGAGGTGCGCGGGTGTTAGGGTTTGGCATTTTTGTTTCCCGCCAGGCAGTTGGCGAAATGATTGAAGATCGGCGCGAGGAATTGGCGCGCTCAATAACCCACCCCATGAGGCACCGGCCGACATGATGAACATAAAAGCAGGCTATTTCCTGGCAACGCTGATGTCGCTGGTGGCGGTTGGTTGCACCAGCGTGCACCGAGAAGTGTCATCAACTCGGGCAACACTGCTGACCCAGGCGAAACCGTCCGGACAGACCAGCGATGCAACACCGTTGCCATATCGCGTGCAGCGCCTCAATCTTCCCGGCCCGGTCGCGGGTGTATTGGTCATGATCAACCTGAACGATCCACGGGTGCGCGTTGCTGTTGCCCTTGCCGATGATCGTGATCCCGACGGAGACGGGCCTTGCGTCGGGCAACTGGAGACCACCAGTCAGGTGGCGCGCAAACAAGATTTTGATATCACGATCAACGCCAGTTTTTTCGCCGCGCCTGGTGCACGTGACACTGGCAGCCAGAAAATTCGTTACTTTGTCGGCAACTGCGGGTGGCCGCAAGGTTGGCATTTTTCAAATGGCAAATTGTCAGGACAGCCGAAGGCCGGAAATCTGCGCGCGACCATGATCGTGCATCAAGACAAATCAGTCTCCCTGACTGACATGCTCGAGGCGCTGCCAGCCGACACCAAATACGCCGTGAGCGGCAACGCGATGATGCTCAAAGACGGCAAACCCACACCGCCTGCCATGGACGCCATCCGCCACCCACGCAGCGGGATCGGACTAAGTGCTGACGCCAGTACACTTTACATCCTTGCCATCGACGGGCGCCAGGACACGCATAGTCGCGGCGTCACCCTGGGGGAGTTCGCAAACATATTTATCCAGCATGGTGCGCACAACGCCATCAATCTGGACGGTGGCGGCAGTACCTCGTTAGTGATCAAGGACCCGGGCACGGGCGCGTTTGCGATTGCCAATCAGCCGTCGGATAGTTCAACACTGAAACTTCCGCTGCGCTTCGAGCGGCCGGTGGTGGACGTGGTGGGCATAAAAATCGAATAACGATTTGCGTGGCAGCGTCAGGCGTTGCGCAGGCGTTGCGAGGCATTGACGCCGCACGGGAACGCTACCTGGCATAGCTGCCGTGCCTGCGCCCGCACGATGCTATGCTTGCCTCAATTTCTTACCATTGCTCGTCATGTTACGAATCACCGAATTGCGGCTGCCGCTGGATCACCGAAAAGAAGCGTTACGTGACGCGATCATCAAACGTCTCGACATCCTCGATGCTGACTTGACCGGGTTTACGGTGTTCAAACGCAGCTACGACGCACGCAAGAAATTCGCGTTGCTGTTTGTGTACAGCGTCGAAGTCTCGGTGAAGGACGAAGCGCTGCTGCTCAAAAAATTTCGCGGTGACCAGCACCTTCAGCCCTCGCCTGATACCGCTTACCACCCGGTTGCGCACGCACCAGCGGATTTCGCGGCGACCACGGCGTTGCGCCCCATCGTTATCGGCTTCGGGCCTTGCGGAATTTTTGCCGCACTGATCCTGGCCCAGATGGGTTTTAAGCCCATCGTGTTCGAGCGCGGCAAACAGGTTCGCGAACGGACGCAGGATACGTGGGGCCTGTGGCAAAAACGCATCCTGAATCCGGAATCAAACGTGCAATTTGGTGAAGGCGGTGCGGGTACTTTTTCGGATGGAAAACTGTACAGCCAGATAAAGGATCCGCGCTTTCTGGGCCGCAAGGTGATGATGGAATTTGTCAAAGCCGGCGCGCCGCCAGAGATCATGTACGTCAGCAAACCGCACGTCGGTACGTTTCGACTGGTCGGTGTGGTGGAAAAAATGCGCGAAGAAATTATTGCGCTTGGCGGTGAAGTGCGGTTCATGCATCGCCTCACTGACTTGCACATTGAAGACGGCCAGTTGCGCGGTGTGACGGTCCTCGATGTTGCGCGCAATCGCAGCGAAGAAATTCGCGCTGACCATGTGGTGCTCGCGTTGGGCCATAGCGCGCGCGATACCTTCCAGATGCTGCACGACCGCAGCGTCCACCTCGAATCAAAAGCGTTCTCGATCGGCTTTCGTATCGAGCACCCGCAGTCGCGCACGGTCGATCAGCGACTGCGGGTGCTCGGTGCGAAAGCCGATCGAGAACGCTTTTGATTCGAGAAATACGT
>JBKJMK010000339.1:0-10091 GCA_046596005.1 Usitatibacteraceae bacterium
TTAGCCGCGAGCGATTTCTTCGCGTAGCTGGCGAATGCCTTCGCGTACTTCGCGCAGTGCCCGGTCGGAACGTGCTGAGTGCGATTTTGCTTCGGCTAGATTGGCATCGGCCTCGGCCTGCTCTGCAAGCCGACGCGCCACGTCGTAGTCTTTGCGTGCAACTGCTGCAGTGGCACGCTCCAGTTTTTCCCGCGCCTGTGATACTTCGACTGGTGCATCGGCACCAGCCGGTCCTGCCGCGCGATCCACTGCTGCACGGGCCACTGCCATCTGCTCGCGCGGTTGGTCGCCCCCGGTGGACGCACAGCCCGCCATCGTGAGTACCGTCAGAGCGGCGACCGCGGCAAAGGCGGCGCATGGTCGGGCATTCGCTAATGTATTAGGTTTGAAAATATTCATAGATTTCTCCTGCGGTAGCGCGGTAAAGGGTTGTCTTCGCCGATCCCGGCTGAAGGAGCCTCCATTTTGGCCGCGCGCGGCGAGACTCTCTATCGGACGCGTGCCCGATTTCGTGTCGTCTGCGCACCTACAGCAACAAGCAGGGGTACGACTGAATACATGGCTAACGCGAGCGAGCCAATCGCAGATCGCCATTGCGCGCGCTTGCCAGGCCGGAAATGCCGTGAACGCCGCGCCTATATTGAACTTTGTAGACATTACGGCAGAGCGGAAAGTAAAAACTGCTCTGTGAAGAGCAAGATCCTGAACATGCAGATGGTGAAAAGCAAGACAGCCCCGAAGGGCTGCCCGTGTTTGTTTTGCAAGCCTTACCGCAAGTTTAAACGCGTGGTTCACCCTGCCCATTGACGGTAACAGTAGTTCCGGGTGGGGTCGTCATCTGCATGCGATATTCCTGGCCCCGAAAATTGTAGGTGACATCCCAATAGTCGGCACGGGCCTGGCGGGGCACATTGGAGCAGCGCTGGACGTCTTGTGTATATACCGGCTGCCCGTTATTGTCGCGCCCAATGTTGGCGCCTACCGCCGCGCCTGCAATTGCGCCGCCGGCGGTGGCAACATCCTTGCCGCGTCCGCCACCGACCTGATGACCGAGAATGCCGCCAATGATGGCACCCGCAATCGCCGCGGGAACGTTTGCGTTGCCTTGATCCTGCGCGACTTGTTCGCGCTCAACCCAGCAACGCTGTTCAGGCGTTCCGACCACAGCGCGGACGGAAGTCACCCGTGCCTCGTAAAGCCGCTCGTCGTCGCGACGTTGATAATTATAGAAGCCGACCGGAGGGGGGATGTAACGATTGTCTTCGATGCGTGTGTTTGCCCCGACTGTCCGGACGGATGAAATACGCTCGTTCAGGCCAATTTCGGATAGTGACGAATAACGACCGGGGCGCAAGACCACGCAACGACCGCGAAACGCCGCGTCTTCGCAGACCTCCCGCGGCTCGCCGACCACGACAACCGACGAGGCGCTGTCATTGAAGCCGAAGCGTCCGAAGTTATCGATCTGATCCCTCGTGGTGAAGGATCGGCCCTGAAAACCTTCGCGTTCGTAAAAGGTAATTTGTACCGTGGCTGGCAGCGGCGCATAGCGGTTTTCTTCGAGCCGCTCGTTCGAGCTCACCACGCGCACAGAAGAAACGGTGTCGTTCAACCCCATCGCAGCCAGTGACGGGTATCGGCCAGGACGCAAGACGACACAGCGACCTGCAAACCATGCGTCGTCGCATGCCTCCCAGAAATCGCGCACGACAATGACTGAAGAGGCACGGTCATTAAAGCCCTGGCGCTCAAAGTTGCCGACTTGGCTCTCCGCAGTAAACGACCGACCGGCAAATCCTTCACGCTCATAAAAGGTGATCTGTGGGGCTGCTGGCGCGGGCGCATAACGATTATCGTCAACGCGGACATTTCTCGCCACAGACCGTACCGATGAAACGCTGTTATTCATATTCATCGCGGCCAACGACGGATATCTGCCGGGGCGCAATATGACGCAGCGACCGCTGAATCGGGCGTCTTCGCAAATTTCCCATCGCCCTCGAAGCACCACGACAGACGAAGCGCGGTCATTGAAGCCGTTTTGCGCGAAGTTGGCAACTTGATTCTCGGCTGTAAACGACTGACCCGCAAAGCCTTCTCTCTCATAGAAGGTGATCTGTGCTGCGGCTTGCGTCGAAATAACGAATGCGGCCGCCACCAAAACTTTTTTCAATACTGAGTTCATTTTAAATCTCCACTAAAAGGTACCAAATAAAAATATGTATATCGCGCTTCGACTTACGCGACTACGGTCCATGCGCGGTCAACACGCTGCCACGCCGCTCGCGCTGCCGGGCGTACATCGGACCACGGCGGGTCAAGCTCAGACTTGGTCAGAATGTACTCTGCCGCCAGTTCCGATTCCGCTTCGTAAAAGGTACGACCATCGTGACGCACGCGACCTTCCCAGCCCGCGCGAAACGCTGGGGCGTAGTATTCGTAGGGCTTGCCTGGCACGTAGAAGGGCTCCCGGACATAGGTTTCCCTCCAGTGAGTTTCTTCTGCAGTCGGGTTGACCGCCTCGGCCGCGCTCTTGCCGGACAATCCGCCCGCGACAGCGCCAATTGCGGCACCGATCGCGCTGCCAACCGGTCCGCCCACAGCCATGCCAATGGCGGCACCAGCCACCCCGCCGGATGCAGCACGGGTACCCGTGCCCAGCGGGTGCGCGCCCGGGGTGCCTGTGAGAGGATCGCGATTCAGATCATCCTCATTGGCGATAATTTTCCTGGTCATCATTTCAGTCATTTCCATACTCCTCTGCCGATAAACGAACCGCTACGCACTAATATCCCTTGTCCGCACGTTGCACCAATCTGTTTGCATCTGCCACCGGCTGGCGCGTTGACACATTTGACGCGTATCTTTCGCCAGCTGTAGAAGTTCGGGTGCCCGCAGTATTTCCGGCTTCCTGATCCAGATATCCCGACACAATGAGGACACCGGCGATCAAAATCGCAGCCACCCACGTCCAGCCGGTACTTGACGCATCATCATCAAAATTCTCCGTCAGGCGCATATCAAAGCGGGCATCACTCGTTGCCACTTGATTTTCGGGGGTAGCGTAATTGGTTCCGTAGCTCATGGTCATTCTTTCAGTTGTGATAGTGATATTTTGCGGAAGTCACCTTTGAAAGATGAGCGCCGACGAAACATAATATGTGCAGATTCTCGCCTTTGAATCCAGGCTAGTGTGTAGGCCAACAGCGCATGTTGTCGTCGGATAACGTTGCGTTATCTCGCGCGCCAACGCATTTTTTGCGCGGTAGCAACACGTCATGCCTCATGCAAACCCCAGCGCAATGTTTGCGCTGCGTGTCGATCCTACCTCGCGCGCCGAATGCGCCTACATGTGGAAGGGCAATCGTCCTACGGCTCGATGCGTTAAAACCGGGCAAGGGAATTAGCGGCACCGCGTAGTGTGCAGAGGCTTCATATGCATCGGGAATTTAATATCGTCGCGCACGCAAGGCGCACATATTGTGAACAGGTCTTGCAATCCAATGAGACCAACACAGTGAAACGCGTGTCTGACCCCATTTGGGCTCAAATAAGAGGAAAAGAAAACTAACAAATTCGAAACTTATTCAACTCAAATGAAAGCGAAAATAAAATGAAAAATCTCAATAGCGTATTTAATTCACGGATGCGGGTGATGGCATTGCTGGTGGCCGCAGTTGCAGCCGGCACTTCCGCCGTCGCGTCAGCGGGCCAGGCGCCGGTAGATCTTGGATCCGCCGGTACTTTCGCAATTTTGTCCAAAACCGGCGTCACGAATGTTTATGCATCCGCGGTAACTGGAAATGTTGGATCCAGTCCCATCACTGGTGCCGCCATCCTGGTAACGTGCACTGAAGTGACGGGGACTATTTTCTCGGTTGACGCGGCGGGTCCACTACCATGCACCGTGAATGCCGCCCCATTCCTGACCACGGCTGTCCTCGACATGGAAGCGGCATACCTCGATGCCGAGGGACGCTCTTCGCCCGATTTCACTGAAGTGGGTGCCGGCGAGATCGGTGGGCTGACCCTCGCACCAGGTCTTTACAAGTGGGGTACCGGCGTCATGATCTCGACCGATGTCACACTCGCGGGTGGTCCAAATGACGTCTTTATCTTCCAGATTGCCGGAACGTTGCTTCAGGCCAATGCGACCCGGGTGACATTGACTGGCGGCGCAAAAGCCAAGAACATCTTCTGGCAAGTCGCCGACGTCGTGGCCATTGGAACGACCGCGCACTTCGAAGGCATTGTGCTGGCTAAAACAATGATCGCGACAAATACCGGTGCATCCGTGAACGGCAGACTGCTGGCACAGACTGCTGTCACTCTCCAGATGAACACCATCACTAACCCCGCCAAGTAAGGGCGAAGGCAGCAAGTTAGCCGGAAGCAGGACGACTGCAACTTATTGGGTTCGCTCTTGTTTCCGGCCGCTTCGACCCACCCAGAAAGAATTTCGCCGTGTCGGCACTGACGCATATCACCAGCGTCCCAGTCGCGGTGTTCTTGCCGCCGCCACCCAAAGGCTGAAAAACGCACCCGCAACCATCCCGACAGCAGCGGCGAGCGCTGGCAGGCCGCGCGTGCCACATGGAAACCCCGATTCATCAATGCGCGGTGTTGCGAACGCAAACCTGAGGCATCATCGCCAATGCTCATGGCGCAGCCGACATACATCGAGCGGTGCCGGGATTTCAGAGGAAATGTATCCGCCCGTCTTGTCGACGTGCCTCATCGTAACGTCAACCAGAGACTCAATTTTTATCAGTTGCAGGATGGCGTGGTGAATGTCAATCGAAAAAATTTATTCTTGCGGAACATTCCACGCCTGAACCGGTGGAAAGTGTTCGATAATTGGACATGCATTTCCCCGCCGTTTCTTCGTTACTGTCGTGTCTCTGCGTTGTCGCGCTTTTTGCCGCAGATACGTTTGCACTAGACACGAAAAAGCCGCTCGCTGATTTCATGCATCAGACCTGGTCCGTGGACAACGGATTGCCACAGAGCACCATCCGTGGCATCTCGCAGACACGCGATGGCTATCTCTGGTTCGCCACTCATGAGGGCGTGGCGCGATTCGATGGTCTGGCGTTCACGGTATTTGATGAGGCCAATACGCCGGTACTGCGCGGCAGCGGCGTTACCGCGCTATTGGCGCAATCTGATGGTGGCTTGGTGCTGGGGCTGCGCGATGGCGGGCTGGTGCGGCATCACCTCGGTAAATTCGTGGCGATGACGCCGAAGGGCGGCCTGCCGGCGGGTTCGATTTCTGTCCTCACCGAAGATGCGACGGGCACGCTGTGGGTGGGCACCAGCGCCAATGGACTCGCCCGAATATTGCAGGGCACATCGCGCATTTATTCGATTACGGATGGACTTCCGGACAATTGGGTCACTGCGGTTCAACAGACCCCAAATGGTGACGTCTGGATTGGGACAGCGCGCGGCCTGGCTATTTTGCGCGATGGCAAACTGCTGAAACAGCCGACCAATTCATGGCTCGATAGCACCAATATCGGCGCGATATTGCTGGACCAGAAACAACAGCTCTGGTTTGCCACCAATGGTGAGGGATTGGTGTTGCGCACTGGCGAGGCGTTGCGTCGATATCAACGTAAAGACGGGTTGGCAAGCGACAGTCTCGTCAGCCTGCATCTTGATCACGACGGCGCGCTTTGGATTGGGTCGCTCGAGGGGGTGCAGCGGCTGGTAGGTGAAAATTTTGAAACCTTTGCTTCGCCGGACGGACTTACCAACGGCTTCATTCGAAAAATTTTTGAAGATACCGAGGGCAATATATGGATCGGGACGGATCGCGGCATTGATCGTTTTCGCGATAGTCCGATCAGCACTTGGGGAATACGCAAGGGCCTCACGGAAGAATTCGCAAGGGTGGTGCTCGAGGATCGTAAAGGCCGTATCTGGGTGGGCACGTCCGACGGGTTGTTTTCCATTACGGCCGCGACTGTGCGCCGCTACGGGCGCGCACAGGGTCTGCTCAATGGCGCCATCCTCTCGCTCGCTGAAGACGGCGACGGCACGCTGTGGGTCGGCACCAACAGCGGAGGTCTGCATTATATGAAGGGCGACCGTTTCGAAGCGGTATCGGCAAAACTTGCACTCTCAACAGCATCCGTGCGCGCGATTTTGCCGGCCACGGATGGCAGCTTGTGGATCGGCACCAATGGCGGTCTGGTGTCGTGGGCGTGGCGAGGGGATGCTGGCGCGACTCGCCTTGGCGTTGCGGATGGATTACCCAGCGATCAAATAAATGCCCTGTTTGAAGACGCACAAGGGCGGATCTGGGTTGGTGCCCGCGGTGGTCTGGGATTGCTGGAGAAAGATAATCGGCGGCGCGCGAAGTTGATTGCGAATTCCCGCGGTTCCACCGCCACGGTGATGGCGATCAATGCCGATGCTGAGGAGCGGATGTGGGTGAGCACCGTGAAAGGCCTGGCAATTTTGCAGACCGATGCGAAGGGCATGTCATTGAGGCTTTTTTCCGACAAGGAAGGGATTAATACGCAAACCTATTTCAGCGCAATTGACGATATGCGCGGTAGCTTGTGGATGTGTTCCAATCGCGGCATCGTCAAGCTTGCGAAAGCGCAAATCGCCGAAGTGATGTCGGGTAAACGCAGTGCCGCTGAGCCGGTGGTATTTGGCCGTGCCGAGGGCATGACCACGGCACAATGTAACGGTGCCTCGCAACCGGCTGGCTGGCGAACCCGCGATGGCCGTCTTCTGTTCCCGACCGCGCGGGGGCTGGCGGTGGCGGAGCCTGCCCGACAACTGACCAACAATCTGCGTGCGCCACCGGTACATATCAAATCGGTATTCGTCGATGCGGAGCCAGTCACAGCGAATGCGCAAGGCGTGATGGAGGTACCGCCGGGAAAACATCGGCTTGAAATTTCCTACGTGGGTCTGAACTTGGCCGATCCTGAAAAAATTCGTTATCGATACCAATTGAGCGGCTTTGATCGCGACTGGGTGGATGTGGGTCGCGAGATAAAAGCGGTTTACACCAATGTCAGTCCGGGAAAATATGATTTTCGTGTGTTAGCGGCCCGTGATGGCGGCGCGTGGAGTGATCCCGGTGCCTTGTTGACACTCGAAAAACAGCCGCATTTGCATGAGACAACCTGGTTTCGCGTCGCCTTTGCCGTCGGCTTGATCATGATGTTGTTTGCGATTTATCGCGGTCGCGTGGCGCAATTAAATGCACAGCGAAAACGCTTGCAACTGATGGTCGACGAGCGCACGCAGGATCTCGAATTAGAAAAGCAAAAGCTGGAGTCCACCAACAGCGAAAAGGCAGTTCTGCTGGTGCAAGTAGCGGATGCGGCCAAGGCGTATGAACGGCTTTCGAAGGAAGACAGCCTGACGGGATTGAGCAATCGCCGTGAACTGGATCGCATTCTCATCCATGAGTTTGAACGCGCGGTGCGCAACGGTCGCCCGCTTTCTGTGGTGTTGGCCGATCTCGACTCCTTCAAGAAAATTAACGATCATCACTCACACGCAGTCGGTGACGACGTGCTGCGCATCGTCGCCAATATCCTCAGGGAAGGTTGTCGCGGAATCGATAGGGTCGGTCGCTACGGCGGCGAGGAGTTTGTGCTGGTGCTGCCGGAAGCCGACGGCGAGGTCGCGCGACAGATTTGCGAACGCCTGCGTGTCGCCATCGAGAGTTATGACTGGCCGGGCAAACTATCCGTACCGAATGTGACGATGAGTTTCGGACTGGCCACGATGTCCAATGAGACAAGTTTCGAGCGTCTGGTCGGCGTTGCAGACGCAAAATTATACGAAGCCAAAGCCGGCGGTCGCAATCGTGTGTGCCGGTAAAGTGGATACGCCGCCCCGCATAGGGAGCTTGGTTGCCCACAGGCTAAAACCAGTATTGATGAGGTTCGTGGAGCACAAATGCCCCAACCGCCGCGCCAGTGCTAGTGTTTGCGACTTTTAATCGTCATTGCGGGAGCTCCCAGTTAACAATGCGCACGCCATGATTGCCAAGAAATGTATTGGTCTGCGAAAAGTGTTTGCAATCAAAAAATCCGCGCCGGGCAGAGAGAGGCGAGGGATGCGGTGCGGTGAGGACAAGATGGTGCTCCGCATCGATCATCGGTGCCTTTTTTTGTGCGTGCGCCCCCCAAAGCAAAAATACTTTGGGCGTTTGACTGTCCGCGCCAAGCGCCTTGATCACGCCATCAGTCACTTGTCGCCAGCCTGATTCCGCGTGCGCGTTTGGCAGCCCTTCTTCCACCGTCAATACGCTGTTGAGCAGCAGCACACCTTGCGCCACCCAAGTGCTGAGGTCACCGTGCGCGGCGGGCGGGATGGCGAGATCATTTTGCAGTGCTTTGTAAATATTTTTGAGCGATGCCGGTGGTTTCACACCGCGCGGCACCGAAAACGCAAGGCCCATCGCATTGCCGCGGGTTGGATAAGGATCCTGTCCAAGGATAATTACACGCACGTTTTCAGGTGCGATTTGCGCAAACGCGGCGAACCAGTCTGCGCGCGGCGGGTAAATTTGTTTACCCGATAAGGCTGCGTGTTCTGCAGCGGCGGTCGCGCGCTCAAGATGTGCAATCGTGTCTTGATTGAGTAGCTGACACCAGGTAGCGGGAAGCGTGTTTGACATGTTTGAAAACAGGTTGAGTGTTCAGGGAGAGATCAATAAATTAAGGATGCAGCGGGCGAGATCATTAGCCATTATTCACAGACGGGCAAGAACGGACCGCACATTTTATCGGTTGGCGCTGACGCGGGTCCATTTTCATTGAAGCCTGCTGTCGTTACAATGAGACTTCGGCGAGAACGGTTCAACGCAGTCTGCCTTTACGTTCTCCTTGCCGTGCACGGCATTCAACGATTTTCCCGAAGTGCAATTTAATGCGCAAGGAATGCGTCAAGCATCGATAAACAAGAGGAAACATCGTGAGCATTGATATTTTAAATCTTTCTGTTCCTGAGCTTGATCAGTTGATCACCCGCGCCGCCAAACGCCGGGAAGAACTTAATTCGCCAATGCCAGATGCACAGCCACAGGGCGAATTGCGCGCAGTGCTTGACCCAAAGTGGTATGTGTCCATGGTGGAGGCAGGAACACTGTTACAGATCAGGGATCCCGGGCATCATTGGCTGAATTACGTCATCCCGCCCGCGTCGCGGGTCGTCCTGCTGACGCATATGTTGCAGCACGCACTTTTTCCCAAAGTCGAGAACCTGAACGCGCCGGTCATTTCTGCGCCGTCCGGCGGGGGTGGCCGTCTCCATTAGTGCCGCGGCGTCAACGAGCTGCATTCCCTTGCGAACGTCAATTGATGAAAAATGATACTTAATCCCCAGGACCTCGAACATATCGCCGATGCTACGCTTGCGCATTACAACCAGCGCGCCGATGATTTCTGGGAAGGTACGCGTAGCCATGATGTGAGTCAAAACATCGGCGCATTTCTGCAATACATTGAAGGCAATCCGCCATTTTCGATTCTCGATTTTGGCTGTGGGCCTGGACGCGACCTTAAGTCTTTTCTCGATCTTGGACACCGGCCCGTTGGCGTGGAAGGATCAGATCGTTTCGCGGCGATGGCGAGGGCCCACAGCGGTTGCGATGTGCTGCACCAGGATTTTCTGAAGCTGAATCTGCCGGCAGTTGCTTTCGATGGCGTTTTTGCCAACGCATCGCTGTTTCATGTTCCCAGCCAGGAATTACCACGCGTGCTGCTCGAATTGCACGCGGCGCTGAAGCCTCGTGGCGTATTGTTTTCGTCCAATCCACACGGAGAGTGCAGTGAAGGCTGGAACCGCGGCCGCTACGGCGCGTATCACGATCTCGACACATGGCGGCGCTATTTGTCCGCTGCTGGTTTTGCTGAATTGACCCACTACTACCGTCCGCCCGGATTGCCGCGTGATCAACAGCCGTGGCTGGCAAGCGTGTGGCGAAAGTGAAGCTCGAGCAGATTCTCTTCAGTCAGGGATTTGGCGCCCGCAAACTTTGCCGTCTGCTGATTGCGCGTGGCGCAGTGGAAGTGGACTGCAAAGCGTGCACGGATCCTGCGGCAGACTGGGAT